>WLQA01000007.1 GCA_009698515.1 Actinomycetota bacterium | reverse complement strand
TATTTTTTAATGCGGAAAATAACTGGGCAATTTTGCTTTTAATTACATCTTTAATTTGTGATGGAGTTGATGGCTCACTGGCCATTGTGACAAATAAAGAAAGCAAATGGGGGGCAGCAGTAGATTCTATTTTTGACAGATTAACGGAAGTTTTTTGGGCGCTAACCTTTATCGCCATCGGGGCAAATCAAAATGTGGTTATGGCCGCTGTTTTATTAGCCGCGGTGCAAGAGTATTTAAGAGCTAGGGCAGCTGGACTTGGTTTGGCTGAGGTTGGGGTTGTCACAATTGCCGAGCGGCCAGTTCGTGCGGCGATTCTATTTGTTGCACTAGTTGCAGCTGTTTTAGATCTGGAAATTATCAATCAAATTGCGATTATTTGGTTAGTAATGCAATCAATTAGTTTCTTAACAATTTCAAAAAATGTTTACAAACGATTGAGTTAAGCTTTACCAATAATTTCGGCAACAATATCTGCGCTAATTCCTACAAGCGGTAAGCCACCACCAGGGTGGGCGGAGCCACCAACACAATAAAGATTTTTCACCTTAGATCTATTTCGCGCTCTTAAAAAAGCACTTTGTGCTGAGTTGCTTGAGGTTCCATAAATTGAACCGCCGGGGGCCATTGCATAATTTTGTAGATCAAGTGGAGTTCGATACTCCATGTAATCAAGCCGCTGACTAACATTTAATCCAAGTTGATCTAATTTCTTAACAATTGCTGATGCGTACTCCTGAGCACCATTTCGCCAATCCCAACCATTTTCTGGATCATGTCTTGGGGCATTTACTAAAACAAACCACGCCTCTCTGTTCTCACCTTTGACCATTGTTTTATCATTTGGCGCACAAATATAAATTGTTGGATCAGATACCGGTACTTGCTTGTCAAAAATTTGATCAAACTCTGCATCATAATTATTGGGGAAGTAAACATTATGGTGTTGCATTTGCACGGCTGTTCCTTTTGAGTTATCCAAACCCAGTAACAAGGAGAATCCCGCCAGAGATTTACTGGCCTTCTTTAATTTGCGCCGTTCCGGCTTTGCCGATTTAACTGATGGCTCGATTAAGTTGTTGTAAACAATTTCCGAATCAGCATTTGCCACAACTAAATCACTTGTTATCACTTCACCATTTTCAAGTGTAATTCCAGTTGCACAGTTTGCGGAGGTATTTATCTTTGCAACCTTTTTATTTAAATAAATCTTTACGCCTAATTCGCGACAGCGAGTTTCTAATGCTTCAGAAAGCTTTCCGATTCCGCCCGTAATATGCCAAGCCCCAAATGTGCTTTCCACAAATGCAATAGTTAGCAGCACAGCAGGTGCTTTTCGTGGATCACTACCGGTATAGGTGGCATAGCGATCGACAATCATGGATAGGTGAGGATCTAACTTATATTTTTTGGTTAAAGTGCGTAGTGATGTAAATGGTGAAATCTGCTTTAACTCACCAAGTAAATTCTTACGTTTTAGCAAAGACCAAATGGATTTTAACTCTGATTCAACAAATGGTTCGCGAGATACCTCCCACATTGCATCTGCTCGATCCATAAGCGTTTTCCATTGTTTACTAGCATCGGCGCCGAAGGATTTTTCGATCGCTAAATAAGTCTTTGGATTTGAAAGATTAGGAAACACAACTTCGGTGCCATCACTGAAATGGTAGGCAAATGCTGGGTCAACTGGTTTTAGATCTAATGTAAGTTCTAACCGTTTGCCAGTTTTTAAAAACAGGTCACGGTAAACCGCTGGAATTGTTAATAAGGATGGTCCAGTATCAAAGCTGTAGTCACCAAACCATTCAGTTCGACACTTTCCACCAGTTCGATCTGAAGCTTCATATATTTCAACTACGTGACCCTGCTTTGCCAATCTGGCAGCAACACTTAAACCACCAACACCAGCACCAATTACTGAAATCTTAGCCATCAGGAAATAACTCTATCTCGCCAAGTTAAAGTTCCCGTTGCTCGACCAATCCAGGAATTAATCGTGATGTAAGTAAAAATTAAGATTGCAATTGGATGAAATATCGCAGTGGTCGTTGATTCACCAGATTTTAAAGAGGAGATTATTCGACTTAAATAAATAGATATGAAGGCAAGTGCAGCAACCTTTGACCCAGAAATTGCTGATATAAATGTAAACACTCCTGTGAGTAACAGAAGCACAGTGACTAAAACACTTGGAAATGCGCCACCAAAGGCTTTCCATAATGATTTGCGATATCCACTTATTAATTCAGGCAAGGATCGATACATCAAGCACTCTGAAATCAAACCACCTTCGGCTACGCCACCTTTATATCCAGCACTTAGCAAGGATCGGGAAAGCTCCAGGTCATCTAAAACTTCCTTCTTGATTTTCTGGTGCCCACCAGATTTTTCATAAGCATTTTTTGAAACTATAAAAAATTGGCCATTAGCCACTGCCATAGATTTAATACCAAATTTTTGGGAGATTACTAATGGAACAGAGGAGAACCATGACCAATGCAGTAGCGGTTGGAAAATTCTCTCAAATAACCCAATTGATAATTGTTTTGGATATGGCGAAATAAAATCCCAATCTTGCATAGCCGCGATACTGCTGGCAATGGCATTTTCCTTCAAACGCACATCGGCATCTAAGAAAACTAATATCTCACCAGATGCTGCTTGGCTTAATTGGTGACAAGCCCATAATTTACCTAGCCAATCTTGTGGCAAGTTAGCTCCTGCTAAAACCTTTATTTCTTTGTATTTTTGCAGTTCGATACTGGTGCCATCGGTTGATTGATCATCAAGGGCAATGATTTCAAAATTAGTTAAACCAAGTTGATTAATTATGGAGTCAACACAACCAGTTACATTTTTTGCTTCATTTCGCATAGGTATCAAAATTGACACCTTTTTATTTATAACTGCTGGCTGATTTTTAACTGTGCGAATTGTCCAAAAATTTATTAGCGAAATTACTAAAGCTAATAACGAAAAAGTGGCAAGGATAAACATTAAAAAGTAGCTGGTGGTCCAAAGCGAAGTAAAAACAGGTAAGGAATTAAGAAGAGACCAAAAATAACGCCGCCAATTAAAGCAATACCGGGTTGATCAAAAAAGAAAATATTTCCAACTACGCCTGCAAACCAACTCCAAATTAAGAAGAAATCTGGAACTGCAGTTGAGGTCGCAACGCGACGCCGATCATGTTTTAAAATAAAATTTAAGATAGCCATTAATCCCATGCCAGTTAGTAACCAACCAACTAAGTTTGAGATTGGAATCATTGGTTGCAGTGGCACATGCGCGCCTTCAAAACTCCAGCTCCATCTTTGGGCTAAAACCATTTGTGGATCTAAAAATAAATCCCAGGCTGCAAGTCCAATTCCACCATAAAGAAAAACCCAGTTGCGGGTGACCTTTCTGGCTGCAATTAATACTGGGTGCGCCAGCATGATCCAAGCAAATGGAACTACCAATGGCACGCCATAAATTTGATAACCAAGTGATCCAGAATATTCATAAGTACCAAATGGCCAACCGGTGCGGCTGCCAATTTGCTCAATTAATAATGCATACAAAAAAGTTGATGATAGAAAAGTTAACGCATAGGTTGTGCCATAAGCAATCCATGCATGCAAACACATTGCACCGGCTGCCCAATAAACAGTTGCGATTGTTACTACTCGAAGGGTTTCGCCATCAATTAATGGGTAGGACACTTGCAACAAGATAGCTACAACGGTTACTGCGTAAAGCAGAAAAAGTTTTTGAGTAGATACAGCTCTGCGTGAGTTTCGCTTTGGATAAAATTGGCGCAGCGACATGGCTTAATTGTGCCTTACTAAAGTAACTCGCCCGACTCAGCCAATAAGGCAAAACGTGCGAAAAGTTCCTCTGAGTACCACTTATTTTCAGCGGTTGCGGTGATTGCTCTTGAATGTGCCTCACCTTTGTATGCAAAATTTCTCAGCGACGCGGAATCTTGCCAGATAGAAAAAGTTCCTTGTAAACCAATAGGAGCCTCACCAATTCCAATGGCTGCTATTAAGCCGGGTGAGTTGTGCAAGCTATTAGTGACAGGGGGAACTGCCCGCCAAAATTTCATATTTTGCAGCCAAGCAATACGCGCTCTTGTGATTGCAACAATCTTTCCATCTCCTTGCCAAGGCGTATCCTCTATTTCAAATGGTTGTTGTTTGGACCAAAATCCATGGGATGAAATTGGTTTTAGCTTTGCAGTATAAGAGGAGTTTGCAATTCTTTGCCAACTTTTAATAATGCTGCTTTGCTCAAATTTGTTCAAATCAGATTGGTTAATAGTAAGTAAAATTCCCCACCGCAGGGCACTGGCATCTAGGGGAGTAAAGGTTATGCCTTTTCCGGTTCCAAGTAATTTAGCAAATTTCACACCTGGAAATTTTCGCACTGCGCGTCTATGAATAGCCATGTAAAAAATAGCGATTGGCACAAACTTTGGTTTAACTTTCCAAAAGTAAATTACGGTAATCATTTACACTGTTTTGTTGTTTGCATAATCTCAGCAATTACATCTTCAGTGCTATCCCACATTGGTGCGTGTCCAGTTTCGGGCAGAATTACCCACTTGGCATGTTTTGGGGCGAGTGATCTTTCCTGACATGTTTTTGCTGGCAATGTGTGATCGGTATCGCCAAAAATAATTGTTACGGGAATATCAGCGCTAATCTCTTTATCAAATCTCTTCTTTAACATGCCATCCCAAACTGGAAAATAGCCTTCTGATTTTGCCATAGCCGCAACCGCATCTAAACAAATTTCATAACTTAATTGCTCCCAGCGAGGTGAAACAGTTTCAAAACCAATTTTCTTGGCCCACTTATAATTTAAAGTTGTTGCGGCAACCTTGTCTAAACTTTTTGCCATTAATCGAACCGCTAACTCTCCTGGATACCTTGATGTAAAAGGTGCTAGCCAAAGCCCAGCCGGAGCCAAGCCAGTTAAACTCTTTACTCGATCTGGATTAGTTGCGGCAATTTCTAAACTAACCCAACCTCCAAGTGAATTTCCAACTAGATGAAATTGCTGCACGCCTAGCTCTGAAAGATTTAGTAAAACCAACCTGGCCAGAGATGATGGATCCATCGGTTGTGATTTATCTAGTGGGGTTTGGCCATGTCCTGGTAGATCCACGGTAAATACTTCAAACTCTTTAGATAGTGCAGGAATAATTGGTTTCCAAGCAGTAGCAGCAGATCCCATGCCATGAATTAAGACAATTGGTTCACCAGAACCGTATCTTTGGATGGAGAGCTTCACACTCTAACTTTAGAGCGTAGTAATTAAATCCTCTACCAATTTCTTTATTTCATCACGAATGGGTCTAATTGCCGCAACACCTTGTCCGGCGGGATCAGTTAACGGCCAATCTAGATAACGCTTTCCTGGAAAAAATGGGCAAGCATCTCCGCATCCCATAGTTATAACAACATCTGATTCTTCAACTGCAGTTGTCGTTAAAACTTTTGGCATTTCATGTGAAATATCAATTCCAACTTCAAGCATCGCATCTACTACAGCAGGATTTATCGAATCTGCCGGCGCAGAGCCAGCAGATCGAACTTCAACTTTTTCACCAGCTAATTTGGTAAGCCAGGCCGCAGCCATTTGAGATCTGCCGGCATTATGAACACAAACAAAAAGTACGGAAGGTTTACTCATTTTTGAAAACTTTCGCCGCACCTAGACCTAAAACAGCACCAATTATTTGAGCACAGATGAATGTGATGATCGATTCCGGCGCAATTCCAGTTGCGGAGTTTGTGAAACCTCTCCCAATGGTGATCGCTGGATTTGCAAATGCAGTTGAGGAGGTAAATAGAATTCCGCCAAATATCCAAAGTGGTACATAAGTAGCAATCTTCTCAAAATTTTCTAGATTACTTAAAATTATCCAAACTAAAACAGCGGTTGCGATAATTTCTGATATAAAAAGGTTTGTGCCATTTCTTAACTGCGAAGAACTTTCAATAGCATTAGCACCAAAAATATAATTTCCAAGAACTACTCCAGAAATAGCACCTAGGATTTGCGCTATTGAGTACAAAGCAAACTGAGTTAGTTGAATTCGCTTTGTGATTAACATAATTAGAGTTACAGCCGGATTTAGATGTGCACCACTAATTTTTCCCACAAGTCCAATCGCTACCGCCAAACCAATTGCAGTTCCCAGAGCATTAATGAAGAGCGATAACGCGCCATCTTTAGTTAAGTTAGATCCCATAATTCCAGAACCAACAATGGCAAGTGCCAAAATTGCGGTACCGAAATACTCGCCTAGTATCTTTTTTAAGTACAAGAGTTTCCCCTCAAAGTAATGATTGCAAAATCGTAACCGCAGCCAAAGTAAATAGCAGATAGGCAAAGGCTTTTTTAAGATGAACTGTTGGTGTCCGAGGGGCTAATTTGGATGAAATTTGCGCTATCAAAATTGCAACTATGGCGATAATTACCGGGTAGTGCCAATCAATCTCTGGCCAACTTTCATACTTGGCAATAAAGGCTGTAGCGCAATTTAGCGAGATGATTAATAGCGAGGTACCAGCTGCCTTGTTTTGTGGCGTATGAAAAAACAATACCAAAACCGGAATAGCAACAAAGCCACCACCAATTCCAAACAGCCCAGTTAAGGCACCGATAAATAGGGAGAGTAGTAGTAAATAAATAGGTGGGATCTTCTTTTCTGGGTGATCCTTTATTGGTGCGCGCAGCATAGAAATTCCGGCACCGACTAGCACTAAGGAGAAGCCAATTAAGATAAATGAATCAGGAAGTGAATCTGCTAGAAAACCAAATCCTATATTTGTAAGTAAGCCAAGTGCCCAAATAGTTAAGGCCTCTTTAATTAATACATCCTTACTTTTCAACTTTGGCATCAATCCCGCAACAGCTGCCAGAAATACAACAGCTAGCGCAGCGGTGGTTGCCTGTAGTGGTGTGAAATCAAATATGTAAAGCAAAATTGGTACGGTCACCATGGCACCACCGGCACCGATAAAACCAAGCACGGCACCAATAAAGGCACCACTTAGCATTGATGCGATTATCAAAGTGCTTGTCATTGCTTCATACTTTCATAAAAAAACCGCCCCTGGCATCTGCCAAGAGCGGTTTTCGGTAACTTTTATTTGCTAATTAGTTAGCCCAGAAAAGTAATGTTCCTACATTTGGTCCAAATTGTGCACCATTGTGTAGCAGAGCGAAGATGATTAATGCAGCGCCAGCAAGAGATAGATCCTTGAAGAAGCCGATTGTTTCATTTTGCTTAGCTGTTGCATCTGATTCTTTCCAGAAAGCGTGCATTAGGAATGCGGTTGGGATAAGGAAAGCTGCGATTAGAAGCGCACCTAGATCAGCATAGAAACCTAGAACGATGTACACGCCACCTAGAAGAATCATTAAGCCAGATACGTAAACAGATACCTTCGCTAATGGAACCTTCTTGTATTGCGCATAACCTGTCATTGCAGCATTTTTAGTGAAGTGAGCGATTCCTGAGTTGATGAAGATCAACGCAAAGAGAATACGGCCAACTAATAGAACTATGTCCATAACCATCCTTTTATTAGAGGGTCCAGATCGACCCGCTTACCTAAAAGGTAGGGGAGATTAGTTGAACTTTCAACTAATAATGGGGTGTGTCCGATGGCTATACCCACGGGTAGTAGCTACTTGACCACTGTCAGCGCATATGACTATCTTTCGAACATATGTTCGATAAGGGTATAGATTCAAATCGCGTACTAGCGCCAGAGGGTGAACCAATCGAGTTCATCTATCAAGGCCATCACTTTCACATCCATGCCATCACATCAAGATGGAGTGAGTCAGGTGGTTGGTGGAATCGAATAAGTGATGGCAACTTACATGCTAATGATTTATTAAAGATCGATGATCAAGCACGTGCAGTATGGCGAGTAGAAGCAGCCCCAGTTGGTGCGCTCGCTACCTTTGAAATTGAATTAGATGAAGTAACTGGTAATTGGCGAATTCGCCCAACATCTCGTGCTTGCTAACTTCACCCACCTGCGCACCTGCAGTGGTTACTCATTTAAGTACGGCACTGCAACCGCCGATCAATTAGTAGAACGAGCTACTGAATTTGGTATGTCAACACTTGCCTTAACCGATCGCGACAATATGGCTGGGGCAATTAGATTTGTTCAGGCGTGCGAGAGCGCAGCGATTAAACCAATCCTTGGAATTAACTTAAGTTTTCTGCAACGCAAATACCGAATTACTCTCTTAGCTACTGCAGATGGTGGCTTAGCTTCCTTATATCAATTATTAACTGCAGTTAATTTTGCAGGTGGCTTACTTACCCACGAGATACTTCAAGAAAATATTGTGCACACTAAAAAACTACTTATTATGCATGGCCCCGATTCTCAAATTGGAGCCGCTATCGGCGCTCGCCAATTAACGCAGGGTTTATCAATCTTTAATTCAACCAAGGATTACTTTGCCCAACAAGGCATCGAGGTGCTTTCACATCGCATCCGTGGCGATGGCCCAATGTCTACGCCATTTGCTGCTCGAATGCTTACCTTTGCGCGCAGTAATGATTTACCTGCGGTCATTACAAATGCAGTAAGAATGTTAAATCGCAGCGATGGGCCACTCGCTGATGTTTTAGATTCAGCACGCAATTTAGTGCCACTACATAAGCGCCATGTTGAACGGCAAAATAGTGAAGCGTATTTAAAGGACACAAAAGCGATGCACCAACTTGCTACTGAAATTGCCCAGGCAGCCGGTGAAAGTACAGCGCACTCATTAATTAAAACCACAATGCAATGGGCGGAGATGGCAACTCTAGATCCCAGACGCGATGTTGGAATCGGCAAGATTCACCTACCGGAACCCTCCGTAGTTGGTGGCAAAACCCAAAATGATTTAACTATTCAATTAAAACAAAGATGCGAAGCAGGGCTTGGGATTAAGTACTTTGGCGAACAATCAATTGTTGCTGCCAATCGTTTATCGGATGAATTAGCAACAGTTCGCACTCTTGGCTATGAATCATATTTTTTAACTGTTGCCAACATAACTGATTTAGCTAGAAGTAAATCCATTCGCGTAGCGGCTCGGGGAAGTGGTGCTGGCTCATTGATTTGTTACCTACTTGGCATCTCTGGTGTTGAACCAATTACGCACGGCTTATTGATGGAACGGTTTTGTTCACCACTTCGCAATGAGTTACCAGATATTGATATTGATGTTGAATCTGCTCGCCGGCTAGAAATTTACGATGCAGTATTTGAAAAGTATGGTCGCCGAGTTGCCACAGTATCAATGGTGGAAACTTATCGATCTCGCCATGCAATTCGTGATGTTGGAGCGGCTCTTGGAATTTCACCAATCGAGGTTGATCTAATTGCTAAATCCTTACCCCACATCAGAGCGCGCAATATCGCTAAAGCGCTAGAGAATTTACCCGAGTTAAAAAATTTAAAGTTAGATACCCCTATTTTAAGGATGGCAATTAATTTAGCGCAGCAACTAGATGGCTTACCGCGGCATCTATCGATGCACCCATGCGCCATAGTTTTATCTGATATCGGTTTACGCAATCACGCCCCACTTGAAGTAAACGCTAGTGGTTATCCAATGGTGCAATTTGATAAGGATGATGTAGAAGCGGTGGGCTTTTTAAAATTAGATGTACTTGGCGTAAGAATGCAATCCGCAATTGCGTACACCATCTCCGAGATTGAGCGAATAGAAGGTGTGCAATTAGATATTGACCAAATCTCACTGGCTGATCAAAAAACTTTTGACTTAATCGCATCAACTCGTACCCTCGGAGTATTTCAAATTGAATCACCTGGGCAGCGCGAATTAATTGGAAAGTTTGCACCCAGCAGCTTCACCGATTTAATTATTGATATCTCATTATTTCGGCCAGGGCCGGTAAAGAGCGACATGATCCGGCCATTTCTGTCAGCTCGACATGGATTAAGTAATGTAAAAAGTATTCACCCAGATCTAGATTCAATCATGTCTGAAACTGAAGGAGTAGTTGTTTTTCATGAGCAAGTAATTAGATTAATTTCAGTAATGACTGGAATTACATTGGCACAATCAGATGAAAAACGTAGATCCCTTGGCACTTTAGATGGTCAACAAGAGGTTTGCGATTGGTTTTATCCAGCAGCGCTAGCGCAGGGGTATCAACTAGATGTTGTGCAAGAAATTTGGGAGATCTTGCGTGCCTTCGCCTCATTTGGTTTTTGCAAAGCACACGCTGCAGCCTTTGCACTTCCTACCTATCAATCAGCATGGTTGAAAACTCATCACACCGCTGCATTTATGGCTGGTGTGTTAACTCATGATCCGGGTATGTATCCAAAGCGATTAATTCTTGATGATGCCAGGCAGTGGGGAATTGAAATAAAAGGTATTGATGTAAATAAATCAGAGCGTACTGTTACCGTTGAAAAAGTAGATGTAGATCAGCAAGTAAATAAACAGAGATCATATGTTGCACCAGATTTAAATAGCACTGGCCGCTCACTGCAATTACCAGATGCCAGCGGTTACGCACTTCGTATCTCACTTGCCGATGTAGGTGGCATATCCGAAAGAGAAATAAACTCGATTATCGCCGCTCGTCCCTTTGTTGATTTAGCTGATTTTGTTCGTAGATCTGGCGCAAGTATCACGACAACTGAATCACTAATTATTATTGGCGGGTTTGATCAGTTGCATCGTATTGATCAGTCGCATCGCGTTGTTAATGGATCCAAAGGATTAAATCGACGCGATCTACTCTTACATCTCCAAGATCTTTATAAGTTAAATGGTGGCCAAAAAGTTGGAGAATCACAATTAACTTTAGAGCTCTTGCCACCACCATTAGTCGCTGCTGGCTTACCTAATTTAACTGCAGCAGAGTTGGTACAAAATGAGGTCTCTATTTTAGGAATGGAGGTAACTGCACACATGCTTAACTTCTATGGCGATTTCCTAAATGCAGTAGGTGCGGTTAAATCAAGTGATGTGATAAAACAACGCTCTGGTGCATCAGTTTTAATTGCCGGAGTTAAATCTGCATTACAAACACCACCAGTTAGATCAGGTCGGCGGGTAATGTTTTTAACAATTGATGATGGCCATGGCTGCAACGATGTAACCTTTTTTGAAGATACCCAACAAAGCTATGCACAACTATTACGTACCTCAAATATATTTTTAATTCGGGGGGCAGTAAGACGCACTGGACCACGCGGTGTATCAATCCGGGCTACCCAAGCATGGGAGTTATCAAGTGCATACAACTCATGGCTTGCCGGTAATGCCTCAGATACCGATGTTTCTTTAAATAATGGGCGTAATCTGACAACTATGGAGAGTAAAAACGCATGAGTGAATCAACAATTTTGCATGTTGATATGGATGCATTTTTCGCCTCAGTTTCAATTAAAGATAATCCAAAGTTAAAAGATAAAGCGGTTGTGGTTGGCGCTGGCGTTCGCGGAGTTGTGCTGTCAGCAAATTATGAAGCTCGTAAATTTGGAATTAGGGCTGCTATGCCAGTTGGCAGAGCCCAACGAATGGCGCCCCACGCAATCTTTATTCCACCTGATCATCAGCGATACAGCGAGGTCTCTGAAAAAGTAATGGAAATTTTTCGCGATGTTACGCCACACGTTGAGCCAATCTCATTAGATGAAGCATTCCTAGATGTAACTGGAGCGCAGCGATTGCTGGGCACAGGTCGCGAAATTGCCACCATGATTCGGGCAAAGGTTGAGCAAGAACAAGGAATTACATGCTCTGTAGGAATTGCCCATAATAAATTTATTGCCAAACTTGCTTCACAACATTGCAAACCAAATGGCATGCTTGAAATTCCAGAGGATCGAATTTTAACTTTCCTGCATCCATTACCAGCGAGTGCTATCTGGGGAGTAGGGCCAAAAACCAATGAACAATTAGAAAAACTAGGACTTCGCACAGTTGGCGAGATTGCCCATACCCCGCGCAGCACATTAATTCGCGCACTTGGAGAGGCAACTGGCGCATCACTTTATGAATTATCTTGGGGAAGAGATTATCGCGATGTTGTAACAGATGAACCAGAGAAAAGTATTAGTGCTGCAGAAACATTTGCTAGCGATATTGATGATCCAGAAGAGATCCTGCGCGAATTTTTAAGGTTGTGCGAAAAGGCAACTTTAAGAATGAGAAGTGCTGGATTTTGTGCAAAAACGATTTCAATCAAAGTCAGGTTTGCAGATTTTAAAACAATCACGCGATCAAAAACTTTAGATCAACCAATCTCTGGCACTAAGGAAAGTTTTGAAATTGCTAAACAACTTTATTTAGCTTTAAAGATCGAACGTGCTCGAATTAGATTAGTTGGTGTTGCGCTCGAGGGTTTAATTCCAGAAGAGGATGCACCCGAGCAATTACTTCTTGGCCAACGTGATGTGGGCTGGAAGCAGGCTGACTCTGCAATTGATCGCGTAAAGGCTAAATTTGGCCGGGCCAGTGTTCGGCCCGCCCGCTTGATGGCACCTGATGTGGATGATTAACTACTCTCGGTTTCCCTGAAAATTAAATCTGCTCTATATTTCGAATATGGGTTTGTCAGATCACGAACGCAAGGTATTAGCCGAGATGGAGGCTGCCCTTGAACAAGAGGATCCAAAGCTTTTATCGACCTTAACTGGCAAGGCCCGCACCAAACAATCATCCAGAGCATTACTAGGTACGGCGGTTCTATTAATTGGCCTTCTCCTATTAATTACCGCATTGGTAGCCAAGGCGACCTTGATCGGTGTAGCCGCATTCTTGGTCTCATTAACTGGCTTGATCCTGATTATTACCAACCTTTCAGTTCGGGCCAATCGCTCAGGTGGCTCAAAAAAAGTAAAGAAACCAGGCTGGGGCTCATCATTAAATGAGCGCTGGGATCGCCGAAATGAGCAGCAGTAGAAGAAGTTGATTTTTAAATAGCCGCCCTTCGGGGCGGCTTTTTTATTGGGCATGGGTAGTAAGGCAGGGCGAGTAAGGCAGGGAGAGTTGGGGAGGAAGGGGAGGAAAAGTGGGTGAGGGGGGTTGAAAGTGGGGAAAAAGGGAGTAAAGTGGTGACCTAACGTTTTTTCTGAGCGTGGGGGGAGGTCATCAATGTTCTTAGGTACTCATGAACCAAAGCTTGATGAGAAGGGTCGCTTGATCCTGCCAGCCCGATTCCGCGATGAACTTTCCGAAGGTTTAGTAATCACAAAAGGTCAAGAGCGTTGCTTATATGTATTTCCAGCAAATGAATTTTCATTAATCACAGAACGTTTACGTCAAGCGCCAGTTACTGAGAAAAAATCACGTGATTACTTACGTGTGATGTTCGCCGGTGCACATGATGAAGTTCCAGATAACCAAGGTCGCGTAACTATTCCATCTGGCCTGCGCACATACGCCTCACTTGAAAAGAATTGTGTAGTTATTGGCGCAAACACCAGATTAGAAATTTGGGATTCAACAACTTGGAACTCTTATTTAACTGATCGTGAAAAAACTTTCGCAGATGTATCTGAGGAGGTTTTACCCGGACTGTTCTAGATATCAATTTCGGCCACCGCCACTCATTAAGAATTCGCGGCGCCACTTCCCCGGTGCCGCGCATAACTTTTAAGAGTTCGATTCCGTCGGAAAGATCTACGAGTTAAATCGTTAGATCTTTCAAACTTTCAGTGGCGGTGACCAAAGTTGATATCAAAGTTTTAAAGCTAAAAAGAGATTAATTAAAAATGAAAGGGGGAAGAGATGAATACCGATGTGAAGCATGTACCAGTAGCACTAGATCGTTGTATCTCACTTCTTGCCCCGGCAATAACCGGCAAAGCCAATCCGATCGTGATCGACTGCACTCTTGGTTTAGGTGGCCACGCCAAAGCGATGTTAGAAAAATTCAGCAACTTACATTTAATCGGCATAGACCGTGATCAATCTGCTTTAGATCTAGCAGCAGCTACGTTGGCGCCTTACTCGAATCGAATTACTTTAGTTCACAATACCTACGATCAAATCTCAGATATTTTAATTAATCTAAATATTAATTCCGTCGATGGCATCCTCTTTGACCTTGGTGTTTCATCCATGCAGTTAGATCAGGCAGATCGTGGGTTTGCATATTCGCAAGAGGCACCACTTGATATGCGAATGGATCAAAGCGCACCACTTACTGCGGCGGTTGTTTTAAACACTTATTCACATGGCCAAATTGCAAAGGTTTTACAGAAGTATGGTGAAGAAAAATTTGCAAGCAAGATTGCCGAAAATATTATTAAAGCCCGCACGGCAGGTGAGTTAAATACCACTAAGGATCT
>WLQA01000069.1 GCA_009698515.1 Actinomycetota bacterium | reverse complement strand
GGAGAGTTTTCCGATCCCGCCTGTGTAGCTGTTTCACCGAGAGCTTCTCTAAAAGCTTTGTGAACCATATGTGTTGCAGTGTGCGCTCTTGAAATCGCCCTGCGACGCTCTAAATCAATCTCTGCAATTACATTATCGCCAATTTTCACCCAACCAGAAACAATACTTCCACGATGAACAAATAATCCTGGAACCGGTGTTTGTACATCATCAATTTCAATAATCGCGCCATTGCTTAATTTAATAAATCCACCATCAGCTAGTTGGCCACCACCTTCGGCATAAAACGGTGTGCGATCTAATGTAACCTCAATCTCACTCCCCTCATTTGCCTCACTAGTTGACTTACCATCAACTAATAAACCAGTTAATTTCGCCTCACTTGTTATGTGGTCATACCCAATGAATTTACTTGCTCCACTTTTATCAACAATTGATTTGTATTCAGTTACATCTGTATGCCCGCTCTTTTTAACCTTAGCGTCAGCCTTTGCTCTGTCCTTTTGCTCCTTCATTAATTTACGAAAACCTGCTTCATCAACCTCTAATCCTTGTTCACGCGCCATCTCTAGCGTTAAATCAAATGGGAATCCATAAGTATCATGTAGTTTAAAAGCAGTATTTGCCGGAAGAGATTTATCTGACTTCTTCTTTAACTCTGCAGCAGCAATATCAAAAATACTAGTACCGCTTTTCAAAGTTTGTAGGAATGATTCCTCTTCAGCTCTGGCGATATTAAGAATGCGCTCTTGTCCACTTACTAACTCTGGGTACTGTGCTCCCATTGCCTGAATCGAACTTTTAATTAACTCATCAATTACCAAATCCTGGGAACCTAATAAACGCATGTTTCTGATAGTTCGACGCATCATTCTTCGCAGAACATATCCGCGACCTTCATTGCCTGGGTTTACGCCATCACCAATTAACATCATGGCAGTTCGAGCATGATCGGCAACTACTCTTAGTGAAACATCAGATTTAATATCTGCCCCATATTTTACTTTTGTGAGCGCTGATGCCTTATCTAATATTATTTTAGTGGTGTCGATTTCGTAGATATTTTCTACTCCCTGAAGTAATGCAGCGGTTCGTTCCAATCCAAGACCAGTATCAATATTTTTTGCTGGCAGCTCTCCGACAATTGGAAAATCATCTTTCGTACCACCCGCGGCGCGAATGTTCTGCATGAAAACCAAATTCCAGATCTCTAAATATCTATCCTCATCTGCAATTGGGCCACCATCTTTTCCATATGCCGCGCCTCGATCAAAGTAAATTTCAGAACAAGGTCCACATGGTCCTGGTACGCCCATCGACCAGAAGTTATCTGCCATTCCTCTGCGCTGAATACGATCTTTTGGTACTCCAATTTGTTTATGCCAAATATCGGCAGCTTCATCATCATCTTTATAAACTGTTACCCATAATTTTTCCTCTGCGAAACCATAGCCACCTTCAGAGATTGGTTTAGTTAATAACTCCCAAGAAAGTGCAATGGCGCCCTCTTTAAAATAATCACCAAATGAAAAATTTCCACACATTTGAAAAAATGAGGCGTGCCGGGTCGTTTTACCAACCTCATCAATATCTAAGGTACGAACACATTTTTGTACCGATGTTGCTCTTTTAAATGGTGGTGTAACTTCCCCTAGGAAATACGGCTTAAATGGAACCATTCCAGCATTTACTAAAAGTAGGTTTGGATCATCTGCAATTAACGAGGCAGAAGGCACAACTGTGTGAGTTAATTTAAGAGAATTTTCCTTCTCGAAAAAGTTTAACCACCGAGATCTAATCTCTGCTGAATTCATAATGGCTTACTTAGCTGCTTTACGTTTCTTGCCTTTTTTCAATTTAGCCGCAGCCACAATCGCGCCAGCAGCTTTCATTGCCAGCGGGTTATTTTCCAGAAAAGAATCAGTTGCACCAGTTACCTTTGTCGCTAAATCTTCCACAGATTTGGCAGCTTTTGTAATGCTGTTTAAAGGTTTATTTATCAAAGAAACTGTTGTGGTTATTTCATCGATTAATCGGCTGGCTCGAACGACAGTATATGAAATGGCCACAGCTATAACAGCTAGCGAAGAAGCTGCGATTATTGTTGCTATGCCACCTGGACCCATGTGTGCAGAATACCGGAAAAATTAACTTTGCTTTGGAGTTGTCGGCGCATCGATGCCACTCTCTTTGCGTTGAGCAGCAGTAATTGGTGTTGGTGCGCCAGTTAAAGGATCTCCGCCACTTGCAGTCTTTGGAAATGCGATAACTTCTCGAATTGATTGAGCACCAGCCAATAAAGCACATAATCGATCAATTCCTAGAGCAATACCGCCATGTGGTGGTGGGCCGTAATTAAATGCTTCTAATAAGAATCCAAATTTACTTTCAGCTTCTGTAGTTGTTAACCCAATAGTTTGAAATACTCTTTGCTGAACATCCCGTTGATGAATACGAATAGATCCACCGCCAATTTCACTGCCATTTAGAACTATGTCATAGGCATAAGCAAGTGCTGAAGCAGGATCTGAATCAAAGGAATCTTTGAATTCTGGTTTTGGTCCGGTAAATGGATGGTGCACTGCAGTCCAACCAGAAGCAGGATTTTGCGAATCTACTAACTCAAACATCGGCGCATCCACGATCCAAACAAATTTCCACGCCGTTGCATCGATTAATCCACAACGATTACCAATCTCTAATCTCACCGCTCCCAATAAATTTTGCGACATAACCTTATTTCCTGCGGCGAAAAAAATTGCATCTCCGGTTTTTGCACCCACCTTGGCTGCAATTGTGGCCGTTTCATTCTCTGAAAGATTTTTAGCAACTGGACCACCTAAAGTGCCATCTTCTTGCACAAGTATGTAAGCCAAACCTTTAGCCCCGCGTGCCTTCGCCCAATCTTGCCACGCATCTAATTCACGTCTTGGTGAAGAGGCACCACCTGGCATTACTACTGCCCCTACATACTCAGATTGAAATACTCGGAAAGAAGTATCTTTAAAAAATTGCGTTACATCTACTAACTTATTTTCAAATCTTAAATCTGGCTTATCAGAACCATAATCTCGCATGGCATCGGCATATGTCATATGCGGGATAGGAAGGGAGATTTTATGATTGGCCACTTTAAAGAAAACATCACTTAAAACTTTTTCGGCAATTGAAATAACATCGGCTTGGTCAGCAAAAGAGATTTCGATATCTAATTGAGTAAACTCTGGTTGGCGATCAGCGCGGAAATCCTCATCGCGAAAACATCGTGCAATTTGGTAGTAACGTTCCATGCCAGCAACCATCAACAACTGTTTAAATAATTGTGGCGATTGCGGAAGTGCATACCAAGATCCAGGTTGCAAACGCACCGGTACTAAGAAATCTCGAGCACCTTCTGGAGTTGAGCGAGTTAAATAAGGTGTTTCAATCTCTAAGAAATCTGCTTGATTCATCACATCACGTATGGCTGCTGTAACTTTTGAACGAAGCCTTAAATTCTTAGCTGGACCTTCTCGCCGTAAATCTAAATATCTATATTTAAGTCTTACCTCTTCAGAAATATTTGATAAATCGCCACTATCTACTGGAAACGGTAATGCTGCCGCTTCACTTAAAACTTCAAGTGAATCACAAACAACTTCAATCTCACCTGTTGGTATCTCTTTGTTTTCATTACCGGCTGGGCGAAGTGCAACTATGCCAGTAATCAAGACGCACCACTCAGCACGTAACTCTCCGGCTATTTTTTCATCGTTAATAACAACCTGCACCGATCCGGTGCCATCACGTAGATCAATAAAAGCAACTCCACCATGATCTCGTCGTCTTGCCACCCAGCCGGCTAATTTCACCTCGGTGCCAGTGCTTTTGCTGTTTAGTGAACCAGCATCATGCGTACGCAACATTTATTAAAAACCTATCCTTTGTTCTTTGCATTATTTTGCTGACTAATTAAATCAACAATTGCAGAAGCGGTAAGGGTACTAGAAATGTTCTCGCCTAGTTTCATATTTTTAAGATTAGCTTGGCCAGATGCGATTTCATCTTCACCAATAACTAGTGCGAAAGTTGCCTCATTCTTATCGGCAGACTTCATTCCACCCTTTAAGCCACGATCGCCATACGCCATATCAACTTTAATTCCACAATCGCGTAAAGCTTTTAACAATTTAACCGAATAATTCTTAGCTTCATCACCAATCGGCACAATAAACAAATCTAGCGCCGCTGGCATTTGCGTTAATGAGGATTCAGCCTCACAAGCCATTACAACTCGATCTATGCCAATTCCAAATCCAATACCAGATAGGTCTTGCCCACCTAATTGATTCATTAAACCGTCGTAACGACCACCACCACCAATGCCAGATTGCGCACCAAGCATTGGATGAACAAATTCAAAGGTGGTGCCGGTGTAATAATCCAATCCTCGTACCATTTTTGGATTTATGGAAAAAGATATATCTAAATCACTTAGACATTTTTTCACCTTTTCAAAATTATCAACACTTTCAGTATTCAAATAATTAATTAATATCGGCGCATCTTTCATCGCTTCGATTATCTCTGGGCGTTTATCGTCAAATAATCGCAGTGGATTTAACTCCGACTTACGCTTAGTTTCTGCATCAAGGGGTAATTTACTCAAAAATTTATCTAATTCTTTTCTATGCGCAGATCTTGATTGACTATCGCCTAGTGAAGTTATCTGTAATTCAAATTTTTTCAACCCAAGTGATTTAAATGCCGAATCGGCTACCCAAATAACTTCTGCGTCTATTTCGGGATCGTTGTAGCCAATTGCTTCAATACCCACTTGATAAAATTGTCTATAACGTCCTGCTTGCGGACGTTCTGCTCTAAAAAATGGACCAGCATAGAAAACCTTTACCGGTAATTGTCCGCGATCTAAATTATTTTCTATAACAGATCTCATTACGCCAGCTGTACCTTCTGGCCGTAAAGTTATGGATCTACCACCTCTATCTTCAAAGGTGTACATCTCTTTACTTACAACATCAGTTGATTCACCTACACCACGTTCAAAGAGTTC
>WLQA01000068.1 GCA_009698515.1 Actinomycetota bacterium | reverse complement strand
GTTGAACTTCCACAACTGGCAGAGCGCAAACCAAATCAATTATCTGGCGGGCAACAACAACGTATTGCGGTGGCTCGTGCGATTGTAAATAAGCCAGCATTGTTGTTACTCGATGAACCACTTGGCGCACTTGATCTAAAGCTTCGTCGCCAAATGCAGATTGAATTAAAATGGATTCAAACTGAAATCGGAATTACCTTCGTTCATGTAACTCATGATCAAGAAGAGGCCATGACCATGGCAGACACAATTGCAGTTATGAACAATGGCAAGATAGAACAAATGGGCTCACCTGATGAGTTATATGACTCACCAAAGACTAAGTTTGTGGCTAACTTCCTAGGACAATCCAATTTAATTCCCGGAACCATCTCTGGCACCGATGGCGATAACTTAATTATTGATCTTTATGGAACCAAGGTGGCAGTTCCTAAAAAACGCAGCTCAGCAACAGGCAACTCAGCGCTAGTTGGTATTCGTCCAGAGAAATTCCGCATTTCAGCAGAAGGTAAGGGCGCGACTGGAAATGTATTAACTGGTGGCGTGGTCTCTGATGTTTCATACATCGGAGTTTCAACTCAATACCAAGTAGAGATGCCTTGGGGTAAAGAGTTAATGGTCTTTGAACAAAATGATGATGATGAAGATTTCTTGCGTAAAGGCGAGAAGGTCACATTATCTTGGGAGCCAGTATTTTCATTTGTGCTAGATGGCAGTGAAAATGCAACCTCTGGATCAAATTAACAATGGCCGCAATTAGCCGTCCTAGTGGCAAGGTTTTTGCACTAAAAGATAATAAATCTTTATTTCCATATCTTTTATTAGCCCCTGGACTGCTTTGGCTATTTATGTTTTTTATTTTGCCAATTGTTAACTTGGCGCAAATGTCTACCAAAACAAGTACTGGTGAATCGGGCCAGTTTGAACAAAGCTATCGATTTGCTAACTTCTTTGATTCATTTGTTGATGCCAGCGGTCAATTTGGCAGATCATTTTTGTATGCCACATTAGCTACCTTGATTGCACTTGCTATTGCATACCCACTTGCTTATGCCATCGCATTTAAATCAGGTAAATGGAAAAATGTTTTATTAGTTCTAGTTGTTGCACCATTTTTCGTTTCATTTCTACTTCGCACAATTGCCTGGAAGCAAATTCTTGGCGAAGAGGGTCCGGTAACTGCAATCTTGCGCGGGCTGCACATTATTTCGCAGCAAACTACATTAACTTCAAGTGCATTTGCAGTTGTAACTGGTCTGGCATATAACTTCCTGCCATTTATGACATTGCCTATTTATGCATCCCTGGAGCGAATTGATCCAAGAACTTTAGAAGCTTCCGGTGATCTTTACGCAAATGGATTTACTACTTTTAGAAAGGTAACACTTCCACTTTCAATGCCGGGCGTTGTTGCCGGAACTTTGCTTACCTTTATCCCAGCCGCTGGTGATTACATCAATGCAAACATCTTAGGAAACCCAAATACCAAGATGCTAGGAAATGTAATTGAAGCGCGCTTTTTTAAGATCGTGGATTACCCAACCGCTGCAGCACTTTCATTCACATTGATGGCAGCAATTTTGATTTTAATTACCCTTTATATTCGCAAAGCTGGAACTGAGGAATTGGTATGAAATCAATTTCTCGCTGGTTTTCTAAGAATTTAATCCGCATCTATGCAGCCTTGGCTTTCATCTATCTTTTTATTCCAGTTCTCTACACCTTCATCTTTTCCTTTAATGATTCCGGTAAAACAAACTTAATCTGGAAGGGCTTTACTCTTGAAAAGTGGAGTAATCCATGTGGTGCACCAGAGATATGCAGCGCCTTAGGAAACTCATTTTTAATCGGATTTACCTCAACCTTTATTGCAACCGTACTTGGAACATTAATCGCTTTCGCACTTGGTCGTTATAAGTTCAAGGGACGTGCAACTACTAACTTACTTATTTTCTTACCAATGGCAACACCAGAGATTGTCCTTGGTGCATCACTTTTAACAATGTTTATTAACCTAGGAATTAACACCTCACTTTTAACAACCATCATCGCTCACGTAATGTTTTGTATTTCCTTTGTTGTGGTAACAGTTAAAGCTCGTATTGCATCCTTGGATCCACGTCTTGAACAAGCAGCGATGGATTTATATGCAAATGAATGGCAAACCTTTCGCCGCGTAACTTTTCCATTAGTACTTCCTGGTATCGCCGGCGCAGCCCTGCTGGCATTCTCACTTTCCTTTGATGACTTCATCATTACCAACTTCAACTCTGGAACTGTAAATACCTTTCCTAAATTTGTTTATGTCTCAGCAGGACGTGGCATTCCAGCCCAAGCAAATGTGATTGGTTCGGCGATGTTCATAATTGCAGTAGCGATTGTGATTATTGGACAGGTTTTAGGAAGCAAACGCAAAAGCAAGGTTTAAATCTGTTTTGCACGTTGAATATGGCTATTGAAAGAAGCTCGGCTAGTTCTTAGGATTCCTAGATGAGCAAGAAATACATTATTTTCTTGGTAGAAGTTGTTTTGATCTTTATTTTTTCAGTACTTATTAATTTAGAAAAAACCGGTGTCGCAAAGAATACAGATGCTCTGATCATAAGTAGTAAACCGCTTTGGTGTTATGAGAAAAGCTCCAAGTATTTCTGGGAAAGTTCAGTTAAATACGGTTGCGTAAAAGATGGGCAATCTCTCGGACCAGACAAGATTGCAACTCCAGATCAGGAAGCTAATGAGTTAGATCAAAAGGTGAAAATTCGTTTTTTAGCGGCTCAAGCACAAGCAAACATTGAAGGAGTTAATATCCAAATCACTTCAGGTTATAGAAGTAAGGCGAAACAATTAATGTTATTTGAACAGGCTGTAAGAAAGTACAAAACTGTAGAAGAGGCAAGTAAATGGGTATTACCACCAGATCTTTCACATCACCCTAGGGGTATCGCAATTGATGTTAATTATCCTGCCGGACCGGCAGGTGCTAAATGGTTAGAAATAAATGGAAATCGATTTGGATTATGTCGGGTTTATGAAAATGAATGGTGGCATTTTGAACCATTAATCGCCCCAGGTGAGATCTGTCCAAATCTGGTACCAAATGCATTAACAAAATTGAATTAAATTAAAAAATAAATGGTTATATACTCAAGGTATGGCAAACATCGGCAATATGTACGGCCCAGATTTCACATTCCTAGGAATCCCGCGTTGTGATTTAGATAAGCCAGAGACTTTTCAAGGTGCCGATGTAATTATTGTTGGTGCACCAATTGATAGCGGAACCTCTTACCGCAGTGGCGCCAAGATGGGACCACAAGCAATTCGCATGGGCGATTACCTACCTCATGATGCAGAGCGTCCACATCTTTCAATGCGTATTGATCCATTACAAAAATTAAAGATTTATGATGCGGGTGATTTGTTAATGCCAGGTGGTGATCTAGTTAAATCACTAAAGGTATTAGAGGAAGCAACGGAAAAAATAAGTAAAGCTGGGGCAATCGCGGTTGTATTAGGTGGAGATCATTCAATTGCATCTGCAGATGTAACGGGCATTGCTAATCATTTGGGTAAAGGCAAAGTTTCCATGATTCACTTTGATGCACATGCTGATACTGGGGAAGATCAATTTGGTGCGCTAATCGGACATGGCACACCAATGCGCAGATTAATTGAATCAGGATCTGTTCGCGGAGATCGCTTCTTGCAATTAGGTCTTCGTGGTTACTGGCCAGATGATAAAACTTTTAAGTGGATGGCAGAAAAGGGAATGAAGTCATATGAGATGACTGAAATTCATCACCGCGGCATGAAAGCGGTATTAGATGAATCATTTGCAATTCTTACCGATCAATGTGATGGTGTGTTTTTATCAGTTGATATTGATGTTGTGGATCCAGGAATGGCGCCAGGTACTGGAACACCAGAACCAGGTGGAATGACAAGCCGTGAGTTATTAGAAGCAGTTCGCCGTATTTGTTTAGAACTTCCAATTGTTGGCGTAGATATTGTTGAGGTAGCACCTGCTTATGACAGCAGCGATATCACCGCAATATTGGCTAACCGAGTTGTGCTTGAAGCATTAAGTGCGATTGCTTTAAAGAAATCTGGCGGAACATATTCGCCAACAAAAAATATCTTAGATCGCTAAAACTTACTTAATTGAAGCGATAGCCTCTTCAAGTACAGAAAGACCTTCGCGAAGTAGATCCTCATTAATTGTTAGTGGTGGAAGCAAGCGAATTACATTTGCATAGGTGCCGGCTGAGATAATTAAAACTCCTTGGCTAATGCAGTATTTAATAATTGCCGCTTGTGCCTCTGAGTTTGGCTCATCTGATCCTGGCTTAATTAATTCAATTGCTTGCATACCGCCACGGCCACGAACCTCGCCAATAATTGGATATTTAGCAGCCATTGCATGAAGTGCATCATTCATAATTTTGCCAATTACATTTGCGCGCTCTACTAAATTCTCTTCTTCAATTGTTTCAATTGCGCCAAGTGCAGCAGCACATGCAATTGGATTTCCGCCGTATGTGCCACCAAGGCCGCTGATATGAATTGAATCCATGATCTCAGCTCTGCCAGTTACACCAGATAATGGCAGGCCTGCTGCAATTCCTTTAGCGGTAGTAATAATGTCTGGTTCGATATTTTCATCTTCACTTGCAAACATCTTGCCGGTACGGCCAAATCCGGTTTGAACCTCATCTGCGATAAATACAATGCCATTTTCTTTTGCGTAATTAACTAAGCCAGGTAGGAATCCCTTTGGCGGAATGATGAAGCCACCTTCTCCTTGAATTGGTTCAATCACAATTGCGGCCACATTCTTAGCGCCGATCTCTTTTTCAATTTTATGAGTAACCATCTCAAGTGCTTCTTGCGCACACTTTGTTTGATCACCATTCCAGCGGAATGGATAAGCCATTGGCATTCGATAAATTTCCGGAGCAAATGGACCAAAGCCTTCTTTGTATGGCATGTTCTTAGCGGTCATCGCCATCGTTAAATTGGTGCGACCGTGATATCCATGTTCAAATACAACAACTGCTTGGCGCTTGGTGTAGCTGCGGGCAATCTTTACCGCATTCTCAAGTGC
>WLQA01000067.1 GCA_009698515.1 Actinomycetota bacterium | reverse complement strand
AACCTAAAATTGGATAAAGAAAAGAGAGAGGGCTGTCGGCCTGCGTAAAGCTTATTCGACTCCAACCGAAGCCAGTGAATGGAACTGTCCGTAGCAGCAACTCTGAAGTTACTAAACCGAAAGCGAATATAAATGGATTCCATTTAGGATTTTTGCGTAGGAACAATCCGATCGGCACAAATAGAAATGATTGCATCAAACTTAAAGCAAGCCAAGGAAGATTTCCTACGTAGGTACCTGTCTAATACTGTGTTGGAGCAAGAACTCCCAAACCGAATATTTGCGAGATAAACCATCTTTGTTTGAAATCTAGATTTATCGTTATTTGATACAACAATCCCAATGCAATGATAGGAGCAAGCCAAAAGTGAATTGGATGGAATCCCGCTGAACAAACCAAACCTAGAACTAATGCAAATAAGTAATTCAATTTAATATTTATCAAGAGCTGCTAACAATCTATCTACGCTTGCACCGAGGCCGTATTTATCCTGCAAACTTTTAATACTGCTGGAGTTAATATTTGATTTCTTTAACTCACTATTAATGTTTGGCACGGAAACATCGATTGCGCAATTGACTAAAGTGGGTGCGATTTTCGCATACTTTTTACTTTCTATAATCTTCTTACGCAAATTCGGTGTCAATAGATCAGATCCACTCTCTGCTGCGCTGACTACTTCTTGCATATTATCAAAATGATGAACAATCGTCGCAGCTCCCTTTTCACCAATACCTTTTAATCCTGGAAGTCCATCCGATGCATCTCCCCTGATCATGGCAAATAAAGCGTATCGATCACCCGGAATCTGATATTTATTCTGGATCCAATTAAGGTCAACTAAATCGTGATTACTCAAACCCTTAGCTAGATAAACAACTTTCACATCACGTTTGTCATCAACTAATTGGAAAAGATCTCGATCACCACTAACTATCCGAATTGGGCCACTCTCACTTTTACTAAAAGTTGCGATGACATCATCAGCCTCATAATCATCCACTCCAACACTTTGGAAGCCAAAGGCATCTAACACCTCCAACAAAATTGGGATTTGCGGTGCAAGTGTGTCCGGCTCCTCTTCCTCGCCACTTTCATCTATGCGATTAGCTTTATATCCTGGAAAAAGATCTACTCGCCAACTCGGCCGCCAATCACCTTCCAAACATGCAATTAATCTTTTAGGTTCATATTGATTAATTAATCGGGCCGACATATCCAAAAAACCTTTAACTGCATTGATCGGTAGCCCATCTGGAGATAACAAAGTATCTGGCATACCAAAATATGCTCGATACCAAAGGGATGCGCTATCTAGCAACAACAAACTCATACCGCAGCTCCTGCGTAAACAACTACCCCGCGATCAATCTTTAATAATGCCGAATCAATGAGTGGCTCTAACTCTTTAATTGCTCCACGCAATTGCCTTAATAAATCAACGATCTGTTTCATGTTTCTTACAAAATCTCCGACAGTCAGATCATCATCCTTTAATACTGAGGTTAACGAATGACCACTTGCCCATCTTTGCGCTGGCCAACAGAATCCAAAATCAGGCGCCCGCATCGGTTCTAGATTATGCTCGTTTTCTAGATTATAAATTTTGCCGTAAATCTTAGATATTTTCCCAAGGGCAACGCCTACATCACCTCTTGGAACCTTCGAACTTTCCTCACTTCTTGATTCGTAAACAAAGCAAGAGATTACGGTAACCAAATCTACCGCTGACAATTGTTCAAATACACCTTCTCTAATTGATTCAGATATCAGTAGATCTGTCTCTCCGTAAATCTTTGCCAACATCCGACCCGCCTCGGAAAGTTCACCTTTTTTTCTATAGCCAAGATCATCCAAAATTATCTTTATACGATCAAAACGCTTGGCAATAACATTAGTGCGTGAATTAATTCGCTCGCTCAAGCCATCTATCTCTCGTTGTAATCGCTGGGCTCGTTCGGAAAACCTGGCATGATTTTCTCTATCCGGACAGGCATGAGATGGATGATTTTTCAAACGCTTACGAATAGAGGCTATCTCTTCTTCGGCATCAACACGTCTTCTTCGATCTCGTTTGGAAATTACTTCAAGTTTTTTAATATCAGCCCGCATTTGAGAATAATCTACAAAATCACCTAAATGGCAGGCACTTTCAACAAATAATTCATCCCGAGCTTTTTCATTTTTTCTTATTTGCTTTGCCAGCCCTACTACAGCTTTATCAGCTTGAAATTGCGCAAGTGAGGATTCAAGTGATGACCGAGCTTTCTCAGAACCAAATTGAGAAATCAAATTCACGCTCATGTTGTAGGTTGGTTTGAAAGAACTTTTTAATGGATAGGTTCTAGTTGAAGCTAGGCCACCAACAGAGTTTGAATCTAGATCGTTATTCCACAAAATAACCGCGTTACCTTCAATATCTATTCCACGTCGACCAGCTCTACCTGTAAGTTGGGTGTACTCACCAGCTGAAATAGCAACATGTCCTTCACCATTCCATTTTGATAATTTTTCAAGTACTACTGTTCTAGCTGGCATATTAATTCCAAGGGCTAATGTTTCAGTTGCAAAAATAGCTTTAACTAAACCTCTTTGGAATAACTCCTCCACGGTTGTTTTGAATGCAGGCAGTAATCCGGCGTGATGTGAAGCAATGCCTCGCTCCAATCCTTCAAACCATTCGTAGTAACCTAAAACAACAAGATCTTCCTGAGCTAGATTGCCAATATTTCTCGCAACAATTGCTCTGATAATTTCGCGATCTTTCTCATTAGTTAACCTGATTCCAGATTGCAAGCATTGCTTAACTGCTGCATCGCACGCTTTACGTGAGAAAATAAAGGTAATTGCTGGCAACATGCCTTCGCGATTTAGTTTCTCGATAATCTCCGCTCGACTTAATACCTTTGGTCCTTTTGGTTTATCGCGCCAATTGCCTCTTACCTGTTTATATGTATCACGTTCTAATTTTGTTAACTCCGGACTTAACTTCATATTCTCATCAAATAGATCAATTAATCGATTTCCAAAAAGAACATGCTGATATAAGGGAACCGGTCTAATTTCCGAAACTATGATTTCGGTATCTCCTCTTACCGTTTGTAACCACTCCCCGAACTCTTCAGCATTAGAAACAGTTGCTGATAATGAGACTACTTGCACAGAATCGGGCAGATGAATCAATATTTCTTCCCAAACTGCGCCTCTAAATTTATCTGCCAAATAGTGAACTTCATCCATCACTACATATTTCAATCGGGAAATGGTGGAAGAATTTGAATAAATCATATTTCGAAGAACTTCCGTGGTCATTACTACTATTTCAGCTTCGGAGTTAATTGATGTATCTCCAGTTAGCAAACCGACTTTAGATTCGCCGTAGCGTGCAACTAACTCAGAAAATTTCTGATTTGATAGAGCTTTAATTGGAGTTGTGTAGAAACATTTAGTCTTGGATTGAATAGCAAGTTCAACTGCGAATTCTCCAACAATCGTTTTACCAGCTCCGGTCGGCGCCGCTACCAGCACACCCTTGCCATTTTCAAGTGCGTTACAACCAGATATTTGAAATTCATCTAATGGGAATGGAAATGAATCGGCAAATGCCAAAGTTTTGGGAAAAGCATTTCGTTTTTTATGTAACGCAAAACTTTCAGCCGGTGAAAGATTCATTTACAAATCCAACTATTTAACGCTCCAGGAATAACGGAAATATCTATTGGTAAATTTCCAACATATTCACCATCTGCATAAGCCGCCGTTTTAGCATTAATCGAGAATTGAACTGCGGTTATAACGTGCACCGCAGGATGCTTAACATGCGTGCCAAAGAAAACTCTAGGAAAAATACTTAGTAAAGTAATTTTAGAGACCGGCTCGACCCAGATTAAATCTAATTTTGCATCTGTATAAGAAGCGTCAGGCAAAATCCGCATACCACCGCCATAAGTAGATCCATTTGCAACCGCTACCAGCATGGCTGGTGTAGATAGTTTCTCTGCCGCAAATTTAATTTCATAATCAATGGACTTAAACCTAGTTAAAATGGAAAGCATTGCCAACGTATATTTGATTCTACCTCTAGGCCACTTAATATTGTTTGCAACCTTATTCACAGAAGCGTCAAAACCAGAACTGAGCACCTGCACATACCATCTATGGTCTGCACCTGCTTTCGCTAAAGCTGCATCTAGTGCAATTTCATTATCAGCTTTCATTGATTTGTAAATATCAACAACCCTTTTGTTGTGCGTGCCTATGCTTCTGGCAAAATCATTTCCAGTACCACATGGAATAACGGAAAATTTTATTGAAGTTGCACATACCTGTTGTAAACAAAGTGAGACCAAACCATCGCCCCCAAAGGCGATTACCGCATCAATATCACCTCGTTTTAATTGATATTCGATAGATTTTTCAGTCTTATCTGCATTTGATTCATCAATAATTAAATATTTGACGCCATCTTTATTACATAGGCTGATAAATTCTTGGCATCGAAGATTCGCTCTTCCTTTTCCGGAAGAACGATTCAAAACTAATAACCACATCAGATACTTTCTACATCATCTATGCTAGAAGTGCCCAAATCATCCTCGTTCGCACCCTTTTTACGTTTCTTATCCAACAAGATGGCAATTAAACCCGCTGTGAAATACAAAATACATAAAGGAATTGCTAGTAAAGTCATTGTTATAGGATCCGGTGTGGGTGTGAAAGCGGCGGTGAATAAAAAGATTAAGAAGACAGCAATCCGCCAAGGTTTGAGTATGGATTTTCCTGATAACACACCAACAACATTTAGTAGTAGAAGGACTAATGGCAATACAAAGGCGATACCAAAAAGCAAAATTAATCGCATCACGAAATCTAGGTACTCATCAAACCTAATTAAATTCCCTAGATCATTTGGAGTGAATCCCAGTAAAACATTAACTGCATGAGGCAGTAAAATATAGGCGGTGAAAGATCCCGATAAAAACAATGGCGTTGCAACTAAAACAAAAACAATAGCTAATCGTTTCTCCCGTTTATGTAAGGCGGGTGTAATAAAGGCCCAGAACTGATACAACCAAAATGGGGCTGCCAAAATTAGCCCGGTGATAAAAGCTATTT
>WLQA01000066.1 GCA_009698515.1 Actinomycetota bacterium | reverse complement strand
TGGTGGCGATGCAACTGGCGCAGAGGTTTCGCGCGCATTACTTGCTGCAGTTCGCGAAGATAAAGGTATTGAAATAATTGAACACGCACTTGCTATTGATGCGTTGAAAAGTGCCAGTGGACGTGTTTGCGGCGTGACTTTGCATGTAATTGGCAAAGGAAGTTTGGATGGTGTGGGACGTGCGTTATCGCGCGCAGTTGTTGTGGCAACTGGTGGACTGGGACAGGTTTATTCGCAGACAACTAATCCAGCTGTTTCAACTGGTGATGGAGTTGCACTTGCACTTCGTGCTGGAGCAGAGGTAGCTGATGTTGAGTTTATTCAATTTCATCCAACTGTACTTTGGCGAGATCTGGCCAATCGCGGGCAACAACCATTAATTAGTGAAGCAGTACGTGGTGAAGGTGCAATTTTGCTTAATCACAAAGGCGAGCAATTTATGGTTGGTAAACATCCACAGGCAGATTTAGCACCACGTGATGTTGTTGCCAAAGAGATCTTTAACCAGATGCAAAACAGCGGACAACCACATGTTTGGCTTGATGCAACAAAAATTAAAGATTTTGCTAATCGATTCCCAACAATTTATGCCTTCTGTAAAACAAATGGTATTGATCCAACAACAGAGAAGATTCCGGTTGCACCAGCATCGCACTATGCATCTGGTGGAGTTCGTGTTGATTTAAATGGCAAATCATCAGTTGCTGGACTTTATATTTGTGGTGAATCAGCTTGCACCGGTGCGCATGGGGCAAATCGGTTGGCATCTAATTCACTGTTAGAAGGATTAGTTTTTGGTGCCCGAATTGCAGATGCCTTAACTAAAGAGTTGCCACCCCAAGAACAACCAATTGAAGATACCAAGACATTATTACTTGATCCAAAGATTGTGCTACCACTTCAGATTTCTATGAGCGAAGGTGCTGGCGTTATGCGCAGTGAATCCTCACTTAGAAAAACAATGCAAACATTGCAGGAGCTATCTAAGTTAACAAGTGATCAACCAAGAATTGAAGCTTGGGAGGCATCTAATTTGCACCTGCTTGCCACTGCAATTGTGAAAGCAGCACTAGAGCGAACAGAATCTCGTGGTTCACATCAACGAAGTGATTTTCCAAATACATCAGATAAGTGGGAAAGTAGAGTCATTGAAAGTATTGATATCGATGGCAAATGGCATAACAAATTGGAGACGGTGAAATAATGGAGTTAAGAGATAACATCAAAGCACTTGGCTTATCACCTAATCACATCTTCCAACAGGTTAAAGATGCTGTTGCTGAAGATTTAATGGGTGGTGAAGATATAACCTCTGTTGCCACCATTAGTGAATCTCAAGTATCCACCGCTGATTTTGTTGCGCGCAAAGCGGGCATTATTTCTGGCCTGCATGTTGCTGCTGCAGTTCTTGAATACTGCGGAATTAATCATTACGAAGTTTTAGTTGATGAAGGCGCCAAAGTTGAAGCAGGAAAGGTATTAATTACAGCGCAAGGAAATACTCGAAAATTATTACTCGCCGAACGCACAGCGCTTAATTTCCTTACACATTTAAGTGGTATTTCAACTACAACAAACAAATGGGTGCAAGCTGTTGCTGGCACAAAGTGTTTAGTACGAGATTCCCGTAAAACAACACCAGGGCTTAGATCTCTAGAAAAGTTTGCCGTGCGCATGGGTGGTGGAACAAACCACCGTATTTCATTATCTACAGAAGGCTTAATTAAAGATAATCATATTTTGGCAAGTGGTGGCATCACATCAGCATTTAAATCACTGAAAGATAAATTCCCAGGTAAAGCAATTGAGATTGAAGTCGACTCGTTAGATCAATTAACCGAGGCGGTTAAAGCAGGTGCGCAATTGGTTTTACTAGACAACATGACACCTGAGCAATGCAAAGCGGCGGTGTCTCAAGTTTCCGGTAAATGTAAATTAGAAGCTTCTGGCGGAATTACATTAGAAAACGCAAAGGCTTATGCCGATACCGGCGTTGATTTCATTGCAATTGGCGCACTTACACATTCAGCGCCGGCACTAGATATTGGACTTGATTTTAGAAAGGGTAAGTAATGTTATTAACAATTGATGTCGGAAATACCAATACCGTATTAGGTATTTTTAATAAGGATAAGTTAGAAAACTCTTGGCGAGTTAAGACTGACCCACGTGACACCGCTGATGAACTTTGGTTGCAGTACAGCGCTTTAGTATCTGGCTACAAATTAACTGGCCTAGCAGTTTGCTCAACAGTGCCTGCGGTATTGCGTGAGATCAGAACTTTAATTGATCGACATTTTTCTGATATCAGAACAACAATTATTGAACCAGGAACCAAAACTGGCGTTCCACTGCTTGTAGATAATCCAAAAGAAATCGGTGCAGATCGAATTGTTAATACCTTAGCTGCTGCAACTTTATATGGTGAAGATGGTCCAGCAATTGTGGTTGATTTTGGAACATCAACAAATCTTGATGTGGTTTCACCAAAGGGAGAATTCTTAGGTGGCGCACTTGCACCAGGCATCGAAATTTCTGTTGAAGCACTTGCCGCACGTGCTGCACAACTTCGTAAAGTTGAATTAGTTAAACCAAAAAATGTAATTGGCAAGAACACGGTTGAAGCTTTGCAATCTGGCACTATCTACGGCTTTGCCGGACAAGTAGATGGATTGGTAAATCGCATCATTGATGAACTTGAGGATCAATATCCAGATGCTGGTGAAGTTTCAGTAATCGCTACTGGTGGATTAGCACCACTAGTTCTTGGAATTAGTGAAAGTATTGAGTTTCATGAACCAGATCTGACATTGATTGGCCTTCGCTTAGTCCATGAGCGCAACGGCTAACGATAGGATTTAACTCATTATGGCTGATGAGGATGATCTACCCGAACAATTAAGAATTCGTCGGGAAAAGCGCGAGGCAATCTTAAATCGCGGCGCCGAGGCGTATCCAGTATCAGTTCCACGCACTGCATCATTAAAAGAGATTCGCCAAACTCATAAAGATTTAGCAATTGATATTGCCACCGGAAAGATTGAATCAGTAACTGGGCGAGTAATTTTCAAACGCGATACCGGCAAATTATGTTTTGCTAATTTGCGCGAGGGCGATGGCACTGAATTACAAGCGATGTTCTCTCTAGATAAAATTGGTGAAGCGCAATTAGAGATCTGGAAATCTGAGATTGATTTAGGAGATTTGGTTTCGGTAACTGGTGAAGTAATTACATCAAAGCGCGGTGAGTTATCTATCTTGGCTAACTCCTTTCAACTAGCGGCGAAATCATTAAGACCACTGCCAGTTGATCACAAACCGTTGTCTGAAGAGACTCGAGTTCGCATGCGTTATGTGGATTTAATTGTTAGACCTGAAGCGCGCAGCAATGCTCGGATTCGTCCAACTGTGATGCGCTCTCTTCGGGAATCATTTAACTCTCGCGAATTTATTGAGGTAGAAACACCAATGCTGCAGGTTATGCACGGTGGTGCGGCAGCTAGACCATTTAAAACATTTAGTAATGCTTATGACATTGATTTATATTTACGTATCGCACCAGAGCTTTTCTTAAAGCGTTGCGTGGTTGGTGGCTTAGAAAAAGTATTTGAAATTAACCGCAACTTCCGCAATGAAGGTGCTGACTCCAGCCACTCACCAGAGTTTGCGATGATTGAAACCTACGAGGCTTATGGTGACTGGAACACCATGGCAGATTTAACTCGCACACTTGTGCAGGATGCCGCCAAAGCGGTCTTTGGTTCACATGTAGTAAAGCATCATGATGGCCGGGAATTAGATCTTGGTGGAACTTGGAAAGAGATCTCTTTATTTGATGCAATCTCAGATGGGGTTGGCGAAAAAGTAACACCACAGACATCACTTGATGAGTTAAAGAAAATTGCAACAAAGCTTGGAATAAAGGTTGATCCAAAGTGGATTACCGGAAAACTTGCCGAAGAAATTTTTGAACATGTTGCAGCAGATAAATTAATGGGACCTATATTTGTTAAGGGTTATCCAATTGATACCTCACCACTAGTTCGTGCCCACCGCGATGTTGCTGGCATAGCTGAAAAATGGGATTTATATGTTGAAGGATTTGAATTAGCAACAGGTTATTCAGAGTTAGTAGATCCAGTAATTCAACGCGAGCGGTTAGTAGAACAAGCAAAGCTGGGTGCTAAAGGTGATTTAGAAGCAATGCAATTAGATGAAGATTTCTTACGGGCAATGGAACATGGCATGCCACCAATGGGTGGAATGGGTATGGGCGTTGATCGATTACTTATGGCGTTAACTGGACTTGGTATTCGCGAAACTATTTTGTTCCCGCTAGTTAAACCATCATCAGGAGATGAGTAAAAATAAGATGTCGGTCGTAATCAGAGCCGCAAAGACTGGTGATGTTAAAAAGATCCGCAAGATTGTTGATGATTATGCAGATCAAAAGAGATTACTTTCAAAAGAAACTGTAACTTTATTTGAAGCGGTACAAGAGTTTACCGTTGCGGAAGTTGATGGCGAGGTAGTTGGTTGCGGAGCACTTCATGTGCTTTGGGAGGATTTAGCTGAAGTTCGAACTGTTGCAGTTATTGAATCAATGCATGGCAAAGGAATTGGCCATCAATTACTTGAACAGATTTTAAATAATGCAAAAAATATTGGCGTTAAGAAAGTATTTTGTTTAACATTTGAAACTAAATTCTTTGGCGCACATGGCTTCACAGAGATTCAAGGAACTCCTGTTGCACCTGATGTTTATGAACAAATGATTCGTTCCTACGATGAAGGTGTAGCTGAATTCTTGGACCTAGAATCTGTGAAGCCCAACACCTTGGGCAACACCCGCATGCTTAAGGTGCTTTAAGCCCAATATTGCTGAGAATAACGAAACCTTAATTCTCTAAGGGGCACCAAGCGTTGCTATATAAGTGCTACCCCACTACTTTTCATTCAACTAATTCACCAGGTACTAGGACCTGTGAGAGGAATCTATGCGCAAATCTATAAAGGTCACCGTAGCGGTTGCTGCGAGTGCATTCTTAGTTTTATCAGGAACACAATCTGCATCAGCTGTGCCAGCATCAAAGGCTGTAGCTGGAACGCAATGTGATGTTTTAAATCAAG
>WLQA01000065.1 GCA_009698515.1 Actinomycetota bacterium | reverse complement strand
TTGGCCGTTTCTTACTTTTTAAATGTGGCATTAAAAGATCAGACATTGGTTCACTCACTGATAAGACCGCATCTGATTGGGCAACTCCAAAGCGCTCTGCCTTTGTGTATGCATTAACCAATGGTTTAGTTAAATGAGAAACTCCTGGCACATACTCATGAGCATCATAAATTAAGGAGACTTTCTTTCCTTGAGCTCGAAGTAATTGGGTAATTTCGGTAGCAATTGGCAGCGCTGTGTAATCATGGGCGTGGATAACATCTGGTGAGAATCTTTGAACTATTGGCTTAAGCGATTTTTGTGATCTTTGATAATTTGGGATGCCAGATTTAGAGCTAGGAAAGAGAGTTTCTAATATCTTGCGTAATCTTCTTCTACTTTTCCTTAGTAATTTAGCAATTAACCTTTGATTAATTACATACTTAATTTGTAATCTTTCAATATTTGCATATCCGATGCTGAATTTATCAACTTTGCCAGTAGGTGTAGAGCCACAAACTAAAACATCCCAGCCAGCATTTCCTAATGACCAAGCCATCTTAAGAACTCTGGAGTCTTCAGCAACTCCATTAAGCACTATGTGTAGTGCCTTTGGTGCTGACTTCATTAGTTAAAGATAAATGCCAAGGTTGTATAAACAACAGTTATGCCAAAAGCCAAAGCTGCAGATTGCATAAATATATTAATTGCCGTTTTGCGATCTGCCTTGCGATCTTCAATCGATGCAACTCTGGATGCTTTGCCTAATCGACCAAAATTAAAGGTGCCGGCAAATCCATATGCTAAACAAAACTTTTTACGTGATTGCACAAAACCAATTGCAAAAACTAATGCTGGGAAAAAGATAAAAAATCTTGGTGGATTGGGATCCTCATTTGATAACAAGCCAATACCAACAACTACTGTAAGAACGGCGCCGATTAAGGCAACTACTTGGCGTTGGCGAATTTCTTGTTTGCCGATATTGCAGGTGCCGGGGATGTAATTAGTACTGTTTAAATCTTTGGACATTAAGCGTCTTCGCGCTCTTCTTCATCTGTCCAAACTTCATACTTATCGCCATCAGAACGTGAAATCCAATTAAATAAAGCTTTCAGTGCGCCAGCAATAACAGCTAAGAACGCCAGTGAGGCAATTAAGCGGCGGATAACTTTTATCATGAGTGAAATCTACTACTGGCCAGCAAGTTTTGTCAGCGCATCGCCCGAGACTCGAAATACCGTCCACTCATCCATCGCCTCTGCGCCTAATGATTTATAAAAATCAATTGATGGTTTATTCCAATCCAGTACCCACCAAGAAAATCTTGGGTAGCCACGTTCCACACAAATCTGTGCCAACTTAACTAGTAAAGCTTTGCCATGTCCTTGGCCACGAAACTTTGGATCAACAAATAGATCCTCTAGATAAATACCATGTTTACCGCGCCAAGTAGAGTAATTTAAATGCCAAATTGCAATTCCAGTTACTTCATCGTCAATTACAGATAGCAAACAATAAACCTGGGGATTTTCACAATATAATGATTGCGCTAAATCACTCTTTGAAAGTACCGCCTCTGCTGGCGCTTTCTCATACTCAGCTAGTGCGTGGATGTAACGAAAAATTTCATCTATATCAGCTGGAGTTGCCTCGCGAATTTTAAATGACATTTATTAAGAGATTTTTGCAGCAGCCATTGCGCTTTGAATATCAGCCCAAAGATCATCAGCATTTTCAATACCAACTGAAAAACGAATTAAATTCTCTGGAATAGTCTCACTTTCCGTCTTCCAACGGCGACGTCGCTCCCACAAGGATTCAACTCCGCCTAATGATGTTGCATTAGTAATTAACTTTGATGAGTTACACATTAAATCTATTTGTTCAACAGTTGCTTTTACTTCAAAGGAGATTACTGCGCCAAAACCTTTCATGAAAGATTTTGCGCGTTCGTGATATGGATCTGTAGCAAGTCCTGGATAGCGCACCCGAGAAATTGCTGGATCTTTTACTAACCGTTGGGCTAGATCCATTGCATTTTCCTGAGATTTCTTCATGCGTAGTGAAAATGTTCTAAGACCACGAAGTGCCAGCCATGCTTCAAATGGACCGGCGATTGCGCCACCGTAACGTCGGGCTTGTTCTAGTCGAACATTTAATGCTGGATCATTTGTACTTGTGGAACCTAGTAATAAATCACTGTGTCCAGATAAATACTTTGTAACTGAGTGAATAACTACATCAGCGCCCATTGCCAATGGATTTTGCACCATCGGAGATGCCAAGGTGTTATCAACTGCAACGCCACAACCAGCAGCTTTAGCGGCGCTAATTAATTTTGGTAGATCAACAATTTCAATTCCAGGATTAATTGGTGATTCTAAATAAAGCATTTGTGTCCCCGGAATTTGTGCAAGGACTGCATCAGTATCTGCTAAATCTACAAAGCGAACGGTTAATCTGCCGCTTTCTTGCATCTGCTTAAGCATGGTGGTTGTTCCTTGATAACCATGATGTGATGCGGTAATTACGGCGCCATGTGGCAACAAGGAGAGCACGCAACTAATTGCTGCCATACCTGATCCATAAATTAAAGTTTGGCCACCTTCTAGTGAAGAGATCGCCTCTTCTAACGCACTCCAACTTTCATTTCCATAGCGGCCATAACCAATTGGGCCACCTTCATGCAATGTTGAGTTAAGTGAAATTGGTGGATTTAATGCACCATCTGGCTTCTTCGGTGGTCTTCCAGCTGCAACTACCTTTGTTTCAGCGTGAAGCTTTTCCCAATTATGTTCACTGGACATAGTCGTAAGCATAACTCATTGAGTTAAGGATAAAACTGCGCTTATTTTTTTGGTTCAAGCACCAATGCAACAGAGTTGATACACCAACGCTCATCAGTTGGCACATCAAAGCCCTCACCCTTAAATACATGGCCAAGATGTGAACCGCAAGCGGCGCATCGAACTTCAGTTCTAACTCGTGGAAATAATGATCGATCTTCAATTAATTCAACAGCATCATCTTCAGTTGGTGCATAAAAAGATGGCCAGCCACAACCAGAATGAAACTTAGTATCTGATCTAAATAATTCAGCTGTGCAAGCTTTGCATTTATAAACACCAGTTGTTTCAGTGTCTGTGTACTCACCAGTGAATGCCACTTCGGTAGCCGCATTTCGTAATACTTCAAATGAGAGTGGATCAACTCGTGCAGCCAGTGCTGCCTCATCGATCTTTACTGGGTAATTTTCAGATGAGATTGGTTTATCACTCATGAAATTATTAACTCCATAGGAAATGCCACTCCAGTAGATGAATGACAATCGTAGCCATTTGGATTTTTAGCTAAATACTTTTGGTGATACTCCTCTGCTGGCCAGTATGTAATTCCGGTAGCTGGCAAAATTTCAGTAACGATCTTGTCCATGCCATTACTGGTTAACTCACTTTGATAGGCATCGCGGGTTAGTAACGCCTCATGCATTTGTAATTCAGTGGTTGTATAAATTGAACTGCGATACTGAGTACCAATGTCGCCACCTTGTTGATTCAAAGAGGTTGGATCATGCATTACCCAAAATTCGGCAAGTAATCTTTGATATGAAATTTGAGTTGGATCAAAAATAACTTCAACCATTTCAGCATGTGCAGTTTTTCCGGTACAAACCTCTTCATAAGTTGGATTTGCTTTTGTGCCACCCATGTATCCAACTGAAGTACTTACAACTCCTGATAATTGCCAAAATCTGCGCTCTGCTCCCCAAAAACATCCAGTAGCGAAGTAAGCAGTTTGCGTAGCCTGTGTCATGGCTTAATTCTCTCTGATTGAATGAAGATCATCAATTTATAACTGATAACCTTGCTATCTAGATTAATTTGCCCCCGTAGCTCAGGGGATAGAGCACTGCCCTCCGGAGGCAGGTGCGCAGGTTCGATTCCTGCCGGGGGCACGCTTAATTTAAGAATTATTAAAATATTAATTAATAATTCACAGTCAAATATCCTTGTTTATTTATCTAATCCACGGGAGAATTAATCCACTGAAAGAACATCTCTTTCGATAATTTTTGTTCAAAATTTGATTGATAATTAGGAGGCAATGACCTATGGATTGGCGACATGAAGCGGCTTGTCGCGAAGAAGATCCAGAGGTGTTCTTCCCGGTTGGTAACACTGGCCCAGCACTTGCTCAAATCGAAGAGGCTAAAAAAATCTGTGAACGTTGCTCTGTGAAAGAGCCTTGTCTTGCTTGGGCGCTAGAAAGCGGTCAAGATGCTGGCGTATGGGGTGGTTTATCAGAGGATGAACGTCGCGCTATGAAACGTCGCGCAGCTCGAAACCGCGCTCGCCAATTAGAAAATCAAACAACTTTTTAATTAATAATTAATTTGCAGTAAAGCTAACAACTGCAACTGTTTGTTTTCCATTACTACTTAAATTAATCTCACCAGCTAATTCATTTTTAGTTAATGTATTAGCAATTTGTAAACCTAAATTTGCTGATTGCTCGATATTAAAATCAGCCGGCAAGCCAGCTCCATTATCAACTACTGAGACTGTGTAACTCTTGCCCTGATTTTTCACCTCTACTTGAAGCAGATCTCCCGACTCAGCTAATCCATGTTCTAGGGCGTTGTGAATTAATTCAGCAACAACTAAGGAAAGTGCGGTGGCTACCTTTGAATCAAAGGCCCCAAACTCTCCCAACTTTTCAAATTTAATTTGCCTTGGCGTAAGGCTGATTGCATTTTTTACTATCTGATCCAATACGGAATCAAACTCAACAAAATCACCTGATTGATTAGACAAGGTTTCATGTACCAGCGCAATTGAGGCTACTCGGCGAACCGCCTCAGCAAGTGCAGCACTTGCAGTTGGATCCTCCACGCGACGAGATTGCAGGCGAAGTAATGCTGAAACAGTCTGTAAATTATTTTTAACTCGGTGGTGAATCTCCTTAATTGTGGCATCTTTTGTAACCAAGGCACGATCTCGGTTTCGCAGTTCCGTAATGTTGTGCATCAACACAATGGCACCGATTCGATCCTTGTCATTTGTTAACGGGATTACTAAAAGATCAATTACGCCGCGAGAGTTTTCATACTCTGCTCTTCGTAACTGCTTTCCACTAAGCAAGCTTTGCCATGATTCATCAG
>WLQA01000064.1 GCA_009698515.1 Actinomycetota bacterium | reverse complement strand
TCATTTTCGTGATGCGGAAAAATTAAATCTAATCCGCCGCCATGAATATCAAATGCTTCACCTAAATACGCATGTGCCATTGCCGAACATTCCAAATGCCATCCAGGTCTGCCATCGCCCCACGGAGTTGGCCATGATGGATCTCCAGCTTTAGCGGCTTTCCATAATGCAAAATCTCGTGGATCTTTCTTATAAGTTAAATCGGCATCCTCTGCAGATTGCAGATCATCTAGCTTTTGATTAGACAAGGTTAAATACTCTTTTAATTTGCGAACCTCAAGATAAACATCACCATTGCCTGGTGCATAAGCTGCGCCGTTATCAATTAACTTTTGCATCAACGAAACCATCTGAGTTATGTGCCCAGTGGCGCGCGGTTCATAAGTTGGTGGCAAAACATTTAAGGCGTTGTAGGCATCGGTAAAGGCACGTTCATACTTCATGGCAACTGCCCACCAAGGAATCTCTTCATGTACTGCTTTATGCAAAATCTTGTCATCAATATCAGTTACATTTCGAACAAAGGTAACCTCATATCCAGTTGCCACTAACCAGCGGCGCAAAATATCAAAGTTAACACCACTTCTGATGTGTCCAATGTGTGGAGGTGCTTGCACAGTTGCACCACATAGATAAATACCCACCTGCTTTGGCTTTAATGGTTTAAAGGCGCTGACACTTCTAGTTTTAGTGTCATATAAATTAAGTGCGCTCATTGTTAAATTCTACTTGCTAACAATTAAAGCAGTTGCAATGGCAGATAAGCCCTTACCTTCACCAGTAAAGCCCAGGCCATCTGTAGAGGTTGCAGAGACTGATACCGCAGCATTATTTAATGCTTTAGAAAGTGCGGCTATTGCTTCAGCTCTGCGCGGACCAATCTTTGGACGATTTCCCACAATTTGTACCGCTACATTTTCAATTTTAAATCCAGCTGTACTTACCTTATTGAAAGTTTCGGCAAGTAAAGTTGCACCAGATGCACCTGCGTACTTTGGATCACTAACACCAAAATTACTTCCTAAATCACCAAGATTTGCCGCAGATAAAAGGGCATCACATATTGCATGCGCTGCAACATCACCATCTGAATGTCCATCTACGCCAACTTCACCATCCCATAACAATCCAGCAAGCCATAGTTTGCGAGATGCATCAACACTAAATGCATGTGCATCTGTTCCGATTCCTACTCGAATTTGTTTTTCAGTATTAGGTAACAAGATTTGGGTAGCACGAGCTAGATCTGATTTTGTTGTAATTTTTAATGCGCGCTCTTCGCCAGCAATTACCTTTACCTTGATACCGATTGCTTCAACCAATGCTGCATCATCTGTTGCATCTTCTGCAGATGAGTGTGCGTGCGCTAAGACTGATTTAGAAAAACCTTGTGGAGTTTGTACAGCGCGAAGTGTTGAGCGCTCTGGAGTATTTCGAACATACCCGCCTGCATCCACCTCTTTAATTGTGTCGACCACATCAAGTGCTGGAATTACCGCTTGCTCGCCATTAATTAATTGCGCCAACACATTACTTGCTAACTCAGTTGAGGCAATTGCCCGAGCCGCATCATGCACCAACACAAATTCATATTCGCTGCCAATATTTTCTAAAGCAATTCGAATACTGTCACTTCTTAGAACGCCACCAGTAATTACAGTTACTTGATCACCAAGAATTTCTCTGAATTTATCTTCAAATCCGGCAGGTGCGGTAACAATTATTAACTTTGCAACTGGTGCGAGCGCAGCAACAGCATGTTCAACTAAAGTTTTATCAATTAATTTAACTAGGGCTTTAGGTAAATCTGCACCTAATCTGTGACCACTACCCGCACCAGCAATTATCGCTGCGGTTTTATTATTCATGACAGTAAGAGGGAACTGCCAACTTAAGAGGCTAGTACCTCATCAAGAAGTGTGGCTGCTTTTTCCTCATCTGTGCGCTCTGCGAGTGCAAGCTCTGAAACTAAAATTTGTTTTGCTTTTGAAAGCATGCGCTTCTCACCAGCTGATAGACCACGATCTAGATCACGACGGTAAAGATCACGAACTACTTCAGCAACCTTAATAACATCACCAGATGCAAGCTTTTCAACATTTGCTTTATAGCGACGAGACCAGTTTGTTGGCTCTTCTGTGTATGGTTGACGCAAAACATTAAATACGCGATCTAGGCCGGCTGAATCAACAACATCGCGAACACCAACAAGATCGATGTTTTCGGCTGGTACGCGGACAGTTAGGTCACCTTGTGCAACCTTCAAAACTAGGTAGATCTTCTCTTCACCTTTGATCGTGCGCTTTTCGATCGCTTCGATCTGTGCAGCTCCGTGATGTGGGTAAACAACGGTTTCGCCGACTTTAAATGTCATCTGGGAAGAGCCTTTCACTAGAGGCTAAGGATACCAGCATTTTGGGAGGCAATTCACCTCGGGATTTACCGCCAGATTTTCCCTTTATTTTGGTGAAAAGATAACCTTTGATCATGTCACTTTCTACTAACTCAATTTTTAAGAAATTAATTGGCGTATTTTCAATTGCTCTTTCATTAACTTTATTAACTGGATGCGGTTCAGGCAAAACAGCTGCAACTACACAGATTAAACAGGTTACAGATGGCGTAGAAGGACAGAGCGAGAAAATCAAAATTCGCAATCTATTAATTGTAAAAGAAGATACCGGTACTGCAGTTTTAGTAGCTACCTTTGTTAATTGGGCAGATGATTCAGATGCAATTACATCAATTTCAATTGATAATCTTCCTGCTGTTGTAACTGCTAAATCATTAGATCTGACTAAGAATTCACCAATCATTTTTGTTGGTGAGGCAGCAAATGCTGATGCCTATGTAAGTAATTTAGCTGAAGTAATTGGCCACCGAATTCCAGTAACAGTAACTTTTGCTAAAGCATCACCTGTGACATTAGATGCGTTAATTGTTGCAGCAGATGGTGTTTACAAAGATTTAACTAATCTGCGCGCTAAAGCTTAAATCTCGAACTTATATCCAAGTCCGCGAATAGTTAAGATAAATACTGGATTTGCAGGATCCTTTTCAATCTTTGCCCGCAGACGTTTAATATGCACATCCAGGGTTTTGGTGTCACCAAAGTAATCACTGCCCCAAATTCGATCTATCAACTGGGTACGAGTTAATACTCGACCGGCATTTCGTACTAGAAATTCCAACAACTCAAACTCTTTAAGTGGGAATGAAACAAACTCTCCCAGAACTTTTACCTTATGACTTTCTACATCGATCTCTACTGGACCTGCGGTAAGTAGCGCACCACTTGAGGATGCAGCGCCCGGTGCACCACGGCGCAGTACTGCTTTGATTCGTGCAATTAATTCTGCTTTGGAATAAGGCTTTACAACATAATCATCGGCGCCAAGTTCTAGTCCAACAACTTTATCTACTTCTGTATCTTTAGCAGTCAACATAATTATTGGTACCTGTGACTTACTTCTGATCTGCCGACAAACCTCAGTTCCGGAAACCTCTGGAATCATTAGATCTAGCAGGATTAAATCTGCGCCGGCATTATCAAATTTCTCAAGCGCCTCTTTACCGGTTTTGGCAGTAATGACGGTAAATCCCTCTTTATTTAATAAAAGTTCTAATGGATCAAGAACTGAATCTTCATCCTCTACAACTAATATCTTTGTCATTTACTTTCTTTCTTTGCGGTATTAATAATTGGAAGTCGGAGTGAGAATGTACTTCCTATTCCTGGAACACTCCAAACCTTAATCTCACCACCATGATTTCCCGCCACGTGTTTAACAATGGACAGTCCTAAGCCAGTGCCACCAGTTGCTCGGGATCGCGCTGGATCAACCCGGTAAAATCTTTCAAAGATTCGATCGATATCTGATTGTGCAATACCAATTCCTTGGTCTTTCACCGTTACTTCAACAATTTGATCAGTTACTTCCACCAAGACTGTTACGTGAGTATTTTCAGCTGAGTAGTTAATACCGTTTTCAATTAAATTATGTAATGCCATAACAAGTTGATCTCTGTTTCCTAAAACTTTAGCCGCATCAGCCTTTTCTAGATCAATCATAATTTTGCGAGATTCCGCATTTGTTTCACATTGATCAATAGCCTCATTTACAACATCTAGAATCTGTACCTCAGTCGCCATCGCCATTGGATCGGCATCTTGTAACTTTGAAAGATTAATAATTTCCTGAACTAAATCATTTAGCCGACCTGCTTGTTGCTTAATCTTGTTGGCAAATTTAACTACTTGATCGGGCTCACTTTTAATCTCTAGTAACGCATCGCTGTTTAAAGATAAGGCAGTGATAGGAGTTTTAAGTTCATGTGAAATGTTTGTAATGAAATCTCGGCGGACCGCATCGATGCGTTGCTTTTCTCCTTCATCATCAATCACAATAAGAACTAAACCAGCATCGGAGAGCATCGAGACTGAAACCTGTAATTCGCGCTTGCCTTCACCTATCGGGCCACGTGGTAATTCAAAGCTGCCCTCTTGTTTAACACCGGTTCTGCGGACTACTCGAACTAATGCTGATAACTCCTCTGAATTTATTTTGCCATCTCTTAAAATATTTAATTTATCTACATTACTTGTTTTAAACACTGCATTGCTGTTCTTATCTAAAATTAATGAATCACGATCTAATGAATTTAATGCAGCTTTTAATGTTTGCGGCACCGATGGTGACTTCGCAGGTTTATCGCTGGTATTTTTTTTGAGCCAGGCCATGGCTTAATCGTAGGTGGGATTTATAGGTGCTGTTTTCCGAGAGTTTGCTTCATATTTACCCACGAAAGTGATTAACTTTCTTAGACCCATTACTCTTACCCCTATGCGCGATGCCTTTCATGATGAATTAGATGCCATCACCCAGACCTTGGTTGATATGGCTGACCTGGTTCAGGGCGCGATGGCTGATGCCACAACCGCTTTATTAACCGCAGATCTTGCGTTGGCAGAAAAAGTTATTGCCCAAGATGATCTGATCGACAACATGCAACATGAGTTAGATGCTCGCACCATGTTGGTTTTGGCTAAACAACAACCAGTTGCATCTGATCTTCGAATTCTAGTTACCTCACTTCGTATGAGTGCAGATTTAGAGCGCATGGGCGATATGGCTCACCACATTGCAAAGTTGGCACGTATGCGTCATCCAGCTACTGCAGTACCTGCTGAAATATCTTTAACAATTCAAGAGATGGGCAGAGTTGCTGGATTAATTATCGACAAGCTTGCCGGCATTATT
>WLQA01000063.1 GCA_009698515.1 Actinomycetota bacterium | reverse complement strand
GATCGAGGCAATCGCCACATTATGGATTCTGAAATAAATTAAATGGCTCGTTTAGTTTCTCAAAAATTTATTACAGTTGATGGCCACAAGCTTTGGTGTAAACAGTGGGGCAACCATGGCGAACCTGTTGTTCTGCTTCATGGCGGATTAAGTCATACCGCCAGTTGGGAAAAAGAGATTCTGCCTGCAGTTGAAAAAACACACCAACCTTTTGCATATGATCGAACTGCGCATGGCAAAACAAAGATCCGAGAAGGCTTTATGCACTTTGATTTTCAGGTAGATGAATTTATCGCCTATGTTGAAAAGGTTATTAAGCAACCAGTACATGTAATTGGCTGGAGCGATGGTGGAAACATTGGCTTAATCGCTGCGCTTAAGCGACCAGATTTAATTAAATCCTTAGTTGGCATTGGTATGAACTACACATACAAAAGTGGAATTAGCTTTGATTTAAATAATGCCTCAGTAAGTGATGTAGAGAAGTTAGCCTATGCTAAATTTTCAAAGCAAGATCCAGAGTTACTTTTAACCATTGTAAAAAAAGCTTTTAGAGTTTGGGCAACTGAACCAAAGTTGAAGTTAAAGCAGCTTAAGAAAATTCAATGTCCAGTACTTGTTCTAGCCGGAGATGATGAACCTTTTACAAGCAAATTAACGACCGATATGTATGAGGCGATTCCAAATGGCAGGCTTGCGATTATTCCTGGTGCATCTCACGCATTGGTTAAAGAGAAGACAAAGTTAATGCAAGCTGTCATTAAGGATTTTTATAAAACACTTGATTTTCCAATAACTAAAATGCCAAATCGAAGAAAAAAGCGACAGGAAGAGATTTTAGGAAACTCTTAACTCACCAACTGCGCCTTTTGGCACAAATGGTTTAGCTGGAAAAACCGCACTTACTCTTTCATACTTTGAATTTTGTACCGGTCTTGGATCTGCTTCACCTTTATTTGGCCACATTGAAAATGCTCGTTCTGCTTGTGCAGTAATTGTTAAAGATGGATTAACTCCAAGATTTGCCGTGACACTTGCGCCATCGACAATATGCATTGTTGGGTAGTTCCAAACACGATGATATGGATCAATCACACCTTCACTTGCTGTTGCGCCAATTACACAGCCACCAACAAAGTGAGCGGTAAATGGTGCGTTAACTAAATCGCCAATATGCCCGCCAGCAATGCCACCTTTATTTTCAGCAATTCTTCTGGCAACCTCATTAGCAGCTGGAATATAAGTTGCATTTGGTTGATCTGAATCATTTTCAGATGTTAACCGCCAACCAAGTAAACCTTTCCTACTTTTAACAGTTAAGGATGAATCAACATTTTGCATAATTAATGCAACAACTGTGCGCTCTGACCATTTGCGAACATCCATGATTTTGATTAATAAAGATGGCTTGGTAATTATCTGTTTTAACCATTGCTTGCGCCGCTTTTTAATATCGGTGCCATCTGTCATCACAGTTTGTAACATGCCCATGAAGTTACTTCCCTTGCCGTAACGCACTGGCTCAACATGTGTATGTTCATCTGGAAAAAATGAGGAGGTTATAGCAGAACCCTTGCTGTAATCAGTCCCACCCTTAGGCATGATGGTGCCAGTTAATGCTTCACTATTGGTTCTAGATAACTTTCCAAGTGCATCCGAGATTTTAGGAAGCACAGCATCTGCTTTCATTTTGTGCATTAATTTCTGAGTGTTGTATGTACCTGCTGCTACAACAACCTGAGCTGCGGTAAATGTGCGTTTGCCACCAAACCAGGCAGAACTCTTGCGAGTCATTACTTGCCAGCTGCCATCACTTAATTGCTCAGTTTTAATAACAGTATGTTCTGGAAATACCTTTGCGCCAGCTTTTTCGGCAAGACCTAAATAATTTTTCGGTAAAGTATTTTTCGCATTATGCCGACAACCAGTCATGCATCCGCCACACTGCAAACAGCCATCACGATCTGGACCTACGCCGCCGAAAAATGGATCTTTAGATTTAACGCCATTGCCATCGCCAAAGTAAACGCCTAATGGCGCCATCTTGAATGTATGGCCGACTCCCATTTGTTCTGCCACCTGTTTCATCGCCTCATCAGATGGTGAAAAATATGGATTACTTGCAACACCTAACATTCTTGATGCTTGGTCATACCAAGGTGAAAGTTCGGAATCCCAATCAGTAATTTGATTCCATTGTTTATCAGCAAAGTATGAAGCAGGTGGTTTATATAAAGTATTTGCATAAACAAGTGAGCCGCCGCCAACACCAGCACCAGCTAAAACCAAAACATCTGGCAATACATGAATCCGTTGAATTCCGCGCAAACCCAAACGTGGCATAAATAAAAATCTACTTAACCGCCAAGAGGTTTTAGGAAAATCTTTATCGGCAAATCTGCGACCAGCTTCTAGAACTGCAACTTTGTAACCTTTTTCAGTTAATCGAAGTGCAGCAACTGATCCACCAAAACCTGAGCCAATGACAACAACATCAAAATCATTCTGGGTTTTGCGATTTCGCATGAGTAAATGCTAACGAGATTTCTTCTTAATTATGGAGCCCCCCGTCAGGATTGAACTGACGACCTGCCGCTTACAAGGCGGCTGCTCTACCACTGAGCTAGAGAGGCGTGTACCTGCTTAATGCTAGGTGCATCAAACCGGGCGTAATTATGGCATAACTTTAAAGAGGAGCTTGCCCCGTTATTTCCGCTATTTCGGCCAGCGAATTGGGCTTTCATATTTGCCACTTCGACCATCACCTGAAGATTTTCCACGAATCCGGCGCCAGATCCAAGGCAAAACAAATGTGATCATCCAAGCAAATGTAATTACAGTTGAAACTATTTTATTTTTCTTCTTAACAGGTGGAAGTGGATCGCGCCAATTTTTATCATGTGGTTTATCTAGCCCTGCTAAAACAGCTTGCGCTAATCGACGATGACCCTCTGAATTCATATGCAATCGATCAAATGCTAAGAATCTGCGATCATTTAAAAACTCGGCATCCTTTGCTTCAAATAAAATTACTGGATACTTTTTAGCAACAGCTCGCACATTTTCATTAAAGGCGCTAAATCTTTGATGCCATAAATCAGCTGTTTTACCTTTGCCATCGACCTTATCGACAACAGTAAAGAGAATTACAGTTGCACCGGCATCGGTTAAAGTTTTCACTCCTCGTTCATATTGCGCAAGTGAAATCTCTGGCTTGTAATTTGGCCGAAGTACATCATTTGCCCCAGCATGAAATGAAACCAAAGTATTTTTACCTTCTACAAATTTCAAGGCAACGGGTATTTGCTCTTCAACTACCTGGCGCAGTAATTTTCCACGGATGGCTAAATTTGCATAAGTAAAATTTGGATTTTCATCCGCCAGCACATCAGCTACTCGGTCGGCCCAACCCCTGAAATTTCCATCAATAATTTCATCGGTCATTCCTTCTGTCATGGAATCACCTAAAGCGATGAAACGATCAAATTGCATTTTTACTTACTTCTCTCCGTTGCTACCCAGTGCATTGTGATTGCTGTTGCTACCGATGCATTTAATGATTCAACATTTGATTGCATTGCAATTGAAACAACTAGGTCGCACTTTTCGCGGACTAATCGAGATAAACCTTTTCCTTCGCTACCTACAATTATGTAGATTGATTCGGAGGCTAAATTCATCTTTGATAATTCGGCATCACCCTCGGCATCTAGGCCAATTACAAAACATCCCGCTTTTTTCGCATCTTCTATTGAGCGAACTAAATTTGTAACCTGCGCAATTGGCATACGAGCAGCCGCACCTGCAGATGCTTTCCATGCTGATCCGGTCATTGCTGCATTTCGTCGCTCTGGAATTACAACACCATCTGCGCCAAAGGCAGCAGCTGATCTAACAACTGCACCTAAGTTATGGGGATCGGTAATTCCATCCAAACCAATTAACATCATTGGTTTTTTTGCCTTCGCAATTATTTGATCAAGTTCGCTGTAATTAAACGGTTTAATTACTAAAGCAATTCCTTGATGATTAGCATTTCCCGTTAACTCATCAAGTGCTCTGCGTGGTAGCTCTTTAATTGGCAGATCAGAGTTCTTAGCCAATCTAATTGCCTCTGAAATCTTTTCATCTAATTCAACCTTGATGGCAACAACTAATTCCTTTGCTGGAATCTTGGCGCGCAGTGCCTCAACAACACTGTTCTTGCCAGCTACTGCATCTTGCGCAGATTGTTTGCGATCAAATCTTTTTTCTGGACGGTCTGGGCGACGGTTTTCGCGGCGCTCCTCGCGAAAGTTTGGTTTGCGCGAAATATCGCGATCCTTACCTTTGTAGCCACTCTTTTTTTCATCTTTGTCTCGAGTTTGAACCTTTGGTTTTCCCTGTGGTTTTCCCTTTGATTTAACTGTTGATTTTGGACGATCTTTTCTTGGTTTACCTGGGCGCATTAGTTAGTAACTCCATCTTGGACCGTTAGGGGTATCTTCAACAATTACACCAAGGGATGCAATCTGATCGCGAATTGCATCAGCTGCAGCAAAATCTTTGCGCAACCTTGCAGCTTCACGTTGTTCCAAAGCTAATTTAATTAATCCATCCATCGCAGCATCATTTGATTTACTTGCTGCAAATACTGGATCTGCTGGATCACAACCCAAAATTGAAAGTGCACCACGAATTTCACCAGCGGTTTTAGCAATTACTTTCTTATCCTCGCCAGCGCTGTTACCAATTCGCATACTTTCTGCGATGAAGGCCAGTGCTTGTGGAACTGCTAAATCATCATTCATCGCCTTTGCAAATTCATCAGCAATTAAAATTTGTGGATCGCTACCAAGAACTGATTTAGCACGCGCCAAAAATGCTTCAACTCTGCGGAAAGCAATAGCGGATTCTTCTAGTGCTTCAAAGGAGAATTCGAGCATTGATCGGTAATGGGCGCTGCCTAAGTACCAACGTAATTCAATGCCACGAACCTTCTTTAATAACTCTTGGACCTGCAATGAATTACCTAAAGATTTACTCATCTTTTCACCAGATGTAGTTACCCAAGCATTGTGCATCCAAAGATTGGCAAACTTATATCCAGCCGCTTGTGATTGTGCAATTTCATTTTCGTGATGCGGAAAAATTAAATCTAATCCGCCGCCATGAATATCAAATGCTTCACCTAAATATGCATGTGCCATTGCCGAACATTCCAAATGCCAACCAGGTCTGCCATCGCCCCACGGTGTTGGCCATGATGGATCTCCAGCTTTAGCGCCTTTCCATAATGCAAAATCTCGTGGATCTTT
>WLQA01000062.1 GCA_009698515.1 Actinomycetota bacterium | reverse complement strand
GTTTGGGGTGGCGCATTTGTTGTTATGAAGGATTCTCTAGAACAACAAGATGTCTACTCTTTTCTCTCCTCTAGATTCTTACTTGCATCACTACTTATGTTTGCCTACCGACCTAATGTCTTTCGTGGGCTAAATAGAAAATTTGTTAAACAAGCAGTCTTGGCTGGTTTGTTACTTGGCGGTGGATACATTTTCCAAACCCTTGGTCTTACTAAGACAACTGTTTCTAATACCGGATTTGTTACAGGGCTATATCTGGTTTTTACTCCCTTAATTTCTTTACTTGTTTTAAAACGACATGTGCGGTTGATCCAGTGGCTTGCTGTCGCACTTGCCACCTTAGGATTAATTCTTATCTCTTACAATGGAATTTCAATAGGCGTCGGTGAAACATTAGTTTTGATATCTGCATTTTTATATGGCGCCCACTTTGTTGCATTGGGCGAATGGAGTGATGGTGGAAATACCTACGCATTAACACTCATTCAAATTTTAACTGTTAGTGCTTTAACTACATTTTGCGCATTGCTTAATGGGTATCAACTGCCACCAACCTACAATGTTTGGCAAGCAATATTATTTACCGCTATCTTCGCTACCTTCTTGGCATTTTTAGTTCAAACAAAAGCGCAGTCCGTAATGTCGGCAACAGCGGCGTCAGTATTACTGGCAATGGAGACACCCTTCGCTTTGATATTTGGCTTGATCTTCAATAGCGATCCACTTACATTTCGAATTCTTACTGGTGGCTGCCTAGTCATGCTGGCTATGGGATTGGTAATTTGGAGCGATAATAAGAAAATTGCTTAGGTATGAGAGCATTTGCACATGATTGATCTTCGTAGTGACACCGTAACAAAACCAAGTGAGCAGATGCGAGCGGTCATGGCGGCTGCACCTGTTGGTGATGATGTTTACGGTGAAGATCCAACAATTAATTCATTAGAGGAAAGAGTAAGTGCTTTATTTGGTAAAGAGGCCGGATTATTTGCACCAAGTGGTTCCCTTGCAAATCAATTATCAATTCGCATGCTGGTAAACCCTGGCGAAGAATTACTAACTGAAACCAATTCGCATATTGTTCGAGCAGAACTTGGCGCGGGCGCAGTATTTAGTGGCATTACAACCCGAACATGGCTGGCACCTCGAGGATTACTAAATGCGCAAGATCCACTTGCAATAGCTAAGCCAGACTCTGGACCATATTTAGTTTCAACTACAGCTATTGCCGTAGAAAATACACATAACTTTGGCGGCGGTACCGTTCAATCAATTGAAGAGATCAAGAAATTGCACTCAGAAACTCAGAAATTAGGAATCGCGCTGCACTTAGATGGTGCTCGAATCTGGAATGCTCATGTTGCATCCGGCGTTGATTTTAAAGAGTATGGAAAATACTTTGAAACAATCAGTGTTTGCCTATCTAAAGGATTAGGAGCGCCTGTTGGATCATTGATGCTATCTAACAAAGATCGAGTTACTAAAGCTCGCCAATGGCGCAAACGTTACGGTGCTGGAATGCGTCAAGCCGGAATCTTGGCTGCTGCTGGTCACTTTGCTTTGGATAACAACATTAATCGTTTGTCAGAAGATCATAAATTAGCCAAATCAATTGCCTCTGCAGTATTTGCGGTGGCGCCAAATGTAGTTGATCCTAAAACTGTAGATACAAATATTGTTGGTTTAGATCTAACTGGTCTATCCATTAAGGCTTCGGATTTAGCTGCGCAATTAAAAGAGAATGGCATCTTGGCTTCTGCACTTGGACCTACCTATTTGCGTTTAGTAACTCATATGGATGTCACAGCAGAAGATATTGAGAAGGTAAATCAAATTTTGCCAGAGTTACTTCAGCGCTCCTTCGTGGCGTAATAACCACTCTTTAATTTTTACGCCATAACCATAATTTCCAAGTGCCCCTCCGCTTTTAACAACGCGATGACAAGGAATTATTGGCGCAATTAAATTATTTCCACATGCAGTTCCAGCAGCACGTACCGCATCATCAGAGCCAGCGCGCTTGGCTAGCTCTGCATATGACCAAGTTTTGCCAACTGGAATTTTGCGCAGAGATTTCCAAACATTTTGAGAGAATTTAGCACCAGGTTGTCTAACTTCAATTGCATTAATTGCAGCTAAATCGCCATCAAAATAATCAAGAATTAACTCTGAGATCTTTGAAATTGAACGAACATTTTTAATATCTCTAACTATATCTTCACTTGAAAGTTTAGAAATTAGATAATCAAGGGAATTAAATCCGGCTGCCAATAAAACTTGTTCATCTGCAATTAGATAAAGGTTGCCGACTGGTGTCTTGTGAGAGGCGGCCTGCAACATGTACCAACCTTAGGCTGGATTTTTAGAAAGCGGAATACTTATTTCTTATGATCTCGCAACATCTCGGCAACTAGAAACGCTAGCTCCAAAGATTGAGTGTGGTTTAACCGAGGATCGCAAGCCGTTTCGTATCTAGAGGCAAGATCCTCATGAGATATCTGTTCCCCGCCGCCTACGCACTCTGTCACATCATCACCAGTTAATTCAATGTGTATTCCGCCTGGATGAGTTCCAAGTTTTTTATGAACTTCGAAGAAACCACGAACCTCATCTAATACATCATCAAACTTACGAGTCTTGTAACCACTTGGTGCTTCGTAAGTATTGCCATGCATCGGATCGCATACCCAAAGAACAACCGCACCAGATTTTGTTACTGCATCAACGAGAGCCGGTAATTTCTCTCGAATTAGACCAGCGCCCATTCTGGTAATAAAAGTTAATCGTCCTGGTTCATTACTTGGATTTAATCTTTTGATAATCGCTAACGCATCTTCTGGCGTAGTTTTAGGTCCAAGCTTTACGCCAATTGGATTGTGAATCTTTTCAGCAAAATCCATATGAGCGCCATCTAATTGACGTGTGCGCTCCCCGATCCAAACAAAGTGTGCTGAAACATCGTAAGGATTATTGGTACGGGAATCTATACGTGTTAATGCTTTTTCATACTCAAGAATTAATGCTTCATGGCTTGAGTAGAAATCAACAGATTTAAAAGATTCTGGATCAACACCAGCAGATTGCATAAATTGAATTGCCCGACCAATTTCATTAGCCATCTCTTCATAACGTGCGCTGAATCTGGCATCTCCGGCAAAGCCTCGGTTCCATGTGTGAACTTGGCGCAAATCTGCAAAGCCACCTTGGGTAAATGCTCGTACTAAATTTAAAGTTGCTGATGAAGTGTTGTAAACCTTTACTAATCGCTTTGGATCAGGGGTTCTAGATTTTTCTGTAAATTCAAGATCATTTACTGCATCACCGCGATAGGCCGGAAGTGTTACGCCATCTCGGGTTTCATTGTCATTACTTCTTGGCTTTGCAAACTGCCCAGCCATGCGGCCAACTTTGATAACCGGTAGAGATGAAAAGTATTGTAGAACTGCCGCCATTTGTAGAATAGTTTTAATACGATTTCTAATTGAATCAGCTGTTGCACCCGCAAAAGTTTCAGCACAATCTCCACCTTGTAACCAAAATGCATTTCCTAGCGCCGCTTGTGCGATTCGTGCCTTTAAATTGTCGCACTCTCCAGCAAAAACTAGAGGCGGGAAAGATTCAAGTTCGGCTACTGCTTCTTTAACAGCTTGCGCATCAGGCCAGGTTGGTTGCTGTGCTGCAACTAAGCCTGGTGTGAAGATCGAATCGCTTTTCATAGGTTAATTCTAGGGAAGGTAATTAATCGCCGTCGGCAATTAATTATTAACCAAAGAAGATCTCCGCTTCTTTATAAAGCTCAGGATCCACCGTTTTTAACTTAGCAGTGGCAGATGCCAATGGAACTCGTTCAATTTTTGTGCCATGCAGAGCGACCATCTTGCCCCAGTCTCCTTCATGAGCAGCAGTAATTGCATGTAAGCCAAAACGAGTAGCAAGTACGCGATCAAAAGCGGTTGGAGTTCCGCCTCGTTGGATATGTCCAAGTACGGATGTGCGCGCCTCTTTGCCGGTCTTAGCTTCAATTTGTTGCGCTAGCCATTCACCAATTCCCGATAATTTAACATGACCAAATGCATCAAGAGTTTGATCTTTAGTAACCATGTCACCTTCTTGTGGAATTGCTCCTTCTGCAATCACAATAATTGGTGCATAACTTTGTTGGAATCTAGATTCAACCCATTTACAAACTTGATCAACTGAGAATTTAACCTCTGGAATTAAAATACATGAAGCACCGCCAGCTAAACCAGAGTGCAATGCAATCCAACCAGCATGTCGGCCCATAACCTCAACAATTAATGCGCGGTGATGTGATTCTGCTGTTGTGTGCAGGCGATCAATTGCTTCCACTGCAATATTTACGGAGGTATCAAAGCCAAATGTGTAATCAGTATTATTTAAGTCATTATCAATAGTTTTTGGTACACCAATAACTTTTACGCCTAGTGAATCTAATTTCGTGGCAACTCCTAAAGTATCTTCGCCACCAATTGCGATTAATGCATCAACGCCCATCTTTTCTAGATTTGCTTTGATTTTCTCAACGCCGCCTTCGATCTTAAATGGATTGGTGCGAGATGAACCAAGAATTGTTCCGCCTTTTGGCAGAATTCCTCGAGTAGCTGGGATATCTAATGGCATCGTCAAACCTTCAAGTGGGCCTCGCCATCCATCACGGAAGCCGATAAATTCATATCCGTACTCTTTAACACCTTTGCGAACAACGGCGCGAATAACCGCATTTAATCCGGGGCAATCGCCGCCACCTGTTAATACACCAAAGCGCATTTATAACTCCCCATCAATTTACTAATTACTTTACAAAATCTAATAGCAAGGTTTGTCTACGATGACGCCTAAGTCTACTCTGCTTTCCATGATGAATTGGCAACCTGATCTTCGCAGGAATTGGCTATGAAATCTCGAAGGGTCGCCCAAATAAAGAATGGTTTCCCACCAAAAAAATGCATTAGTTGTGGCCTAGATTTTGAATGGCGAAAAAAATGGCAAAAGGATTGGGAAATGGTTAAGTACTGTTCAGAAAAATGTAAGCGAAAATGAAAAGAATTATCTATGTGCCGCATGATTTATTAAATAGAAATTACGGCGCGTTAAAATTAACTAATAAATTAGATGATCTAATTGTTTTAATAGAAAGCCACCGCACAATTCATGACCAAAAGTGGCATAGTCAACGACTGCAATTCATAATTTCTAGTGCCAGGCATTTTGCGGCTGAACTTGCAAAGGATGGCTATCAAGTTATTTATCGAAAATCTGCAACCACCCTTGATGGTCTAAGGCAGGTTGCACAAGAGCATGGAATTAG
>WLQA01000061.1 GCA_009698515.1 Actinomycetota bacterium | reverse complement strand
GATGCGGTAATTCAATTATTTGAAGTAGCACGAAGATTTACCGAGCGTATGCCGGGGGCAAAACCTGCCTTATTTATTAATCAATTACTTGGCGAAAAAATATTAAGTGATGCGATTGCAGCAACTGCCCAGCGCAATGAGGTTGTAAAGGTTTTAACTGTGCACAGCGCCAAGGGCCAGGAGTGGCAATTTGTAGCACTTGCCGGAATGCAAGAAGGAGTTTGGCCAAATTTAAAACAACGTGGCTCACTTTTGGGAAGTGAACGGCTAGTTGAAATCTTCAGGCATGGCATAAGTAATCCACAACAACTAGATGCAATTTCAGCAAGTGGTTTATTAGAGGATGAGGCCAGATTACTTAATGTGGCAAGCACAAGATCAACGCAGAAATTACTAGTAACTGCTGTTGCACAAGAAGATAATGAGCCATCTAGATACTTTACGAAATTTGCCGGTGATGAGATCGAATTTACTAAATCAGAGCGGTCAATCACGCAACCAGCATTAATCGCCGAGCTGCGAAAAATTTTAATTACCGCAAAGAGTGCTGATGATAAAGAGTTTGCCGCACGAGCATTAAAAACATTATCGGAAAATGGTTCCTACAGCGCAGATCCAAGTAACTGGTTGGGCACTTTAGAACAATCTGATCTACGACCAGTTATCGACAATGGTGAACAGCTTCGTATTTCTCCAAGTTATCTAGAAAGTTTTGATGAATGCGCAGTTAAGTGGATGCTAGAGCGAAGTGGTGGACGAGACAGTGATTCCACCGCACAAGTATTGGGAAGTGCGATTCACGTTTTAGCAGCACAGTTCAAAGAAAATCCAGATTTAACAGTAGATCAGTTAGAGGAGCGCTTAAAGGGTGCTTGGTCATTAATTGATATGAATAAGGGTTGGATTAAAGATTATGAGTATCGCCGTGCTTCAAAGATGCTTCACAAGTTTTTCACTTGGCAAGCCAATTCAAAAAATAAATTAATTGATGTAGAGCGCAGCTTTGAGTTTGAACTTGGCGCAGCAAAGATAAGTGGCTCTATTGATCGACTTGAGTTAACTGCAGAAAATAAGTTTTACATTGTTGATTTAAAAACCGGACAAAGTGCGGTATCTGCTGAAAATGCTAAGACAAATAAGCAATTACAGGTCTATCAATTAGCAGTTGTTGAAAATGGCTTTGATCCAAAATTAGAAAGTAATCAAGTGGCAGGTGCGGAATTACTATTTGTTGGAGATCAAAAAGCCAAGAGCGCAGCCGTGCGCCCACAATCTGAGATTGATGCCGATCAAGTTCGCACTGAATTAATCACCTCTGCTGCAGGAATGAGCGCTGCAGTATTTACCGCCAAAATTAATGATCGCTGTCGCAGTTGCGCACTTAAATCTTCCTGCCCAATCCAACCGCAAGGTCGGCGGGTGATTGAATGATCTCTTCACTTGAAATTGCTAAACGAATCAAAGCGGTCGATCCAACATTCCGTGAACCAACTAAAGAGCAGATACCAATTATTGAAGCACCACTAGCACCAGCTGTTGTCATTGCTGGCGCTGGATCTGGCAAAACTGAAACCATGAGTCAGCGCGTTTTGTACTTAGTTGCTAACTCAATAATTACTCCCGACCAATTACTTGGTTTAACTTTTACGCGCAAATCAGCTGGAGAGCTCGCAAAGCGGATTCGCAAACGACTGCGACAATTAAAAGCAGCTGGATTATTACCGACGCAAGTTGATGAATCTGATTTAACAGTCTCTACCTATCACTCATACGCTGGCCGAGTACTTGCAGATCATGCAATCCGAATTGGAATTGATGCAGCATCAGATCCAATTGGTGAAGCAGCAGCTTGGCAGATTGCATATGAAGAGGTGCAGCGATTTGCCGGTGGTGATTTACAAATCAATGGCTCACCTAAATCAGTTGTTGAAGAGGTTATGGAGCTTTCAACCCAGCTAGCTGAAAACAATAAAACGGCAGCAGATATTGAAGAGTTTAGTTATAAATTACTTGATCAATTAACTCAGTTAACTGAAAAGGCCACAATTCCAGTAACTGAATTTATCTCTGAGATTGAACAAAGATTAGCTATTCTGCCAATAGTTGATGCTTTTGATAATAGGCGCAAAGAAAATGGCTTACTGACCTTTAATGATCACATGTCGATGGCAGCGCAATTGGTTGCTGAATCTAAGTTAAATCATAATGATGACATCGGAGTTCTTGAAAGAAGTAAATATAAAGTTGTTTTACTGGATGAATACCAAGATACCTCTTTTAATCAAATTAATTTCTTATCTAATTTATTTGGAAACAACCATCCGGTAACTGCAGTTGGCGATCCCAATCAGGCAATTTACGGTTGGCGAAGTGCCAGCTCTGAAACCTTAGATACATTTTCAAAATCTTTTAACTCGGATGCAACTCGCTTCTCATTACTGACAACTTGGCGAAATGATCAGGCAATTTTAGGTCTTGCCAATGTGATGATCGATCAAATTGCGTTAGACAATGCAAACTTGGCACCGATTGCTGGTCTTACGCCATCAACTACAGCGCCAGCTAAATCTGCAATTGCAAAGCTAGCTGCGCGAGCTGATGCGCAAAATGGCGAGGTTATTTGTGGAATTTATGAAACTCAAATGCAAGAGGCACAAGCTATTGCAGAGTACTTTGCCAAGTATTGGCATGATCCGGCACGAATTAATTTGCCCGAAGATAAACGTTCTACCTTTGCGGTATTAGTAAGGGCGCGATCTCAGATCGATGCAATTCAAAGTGCTTTGCGCGATAAGGATATTCCCACTGATGTTCTAGGAGTTGGTGGATTAGTCCATATTCCAGAGGTAGCAGATGTAATTGCACTGCTTCGAACTTTAACAATGCCTGATTCTGGAAGTGCGTTGATGCGATTATTAACCGGTCCACATCTTTGCCTGGGCGCACGAGATCTGATGGCATTGGGTGCATTCACCAGAAAGTTTGCAAAGGAAAATGATCACTCCAGAGGCAAACAACTAGAAGATGCTTTAACCAATAATCAAAGCCAAATCGCAACTGCTGATGAGTTTGCTTCAGGATCGATTATCGAATCCCTGGAATTACTAATTACTTTAACGCCAAAAGAGTTAAAGCATTACACGGCAACTCCTGAATTTAGCGAAGTGGCGTTAAGCAGATTACGAAAATTTGCCATTGATTTAAGGCAATTGCGCAGATCATTATCTGGCTCCATCACAGATGCACTAATTGCAGCAGAACATTTCTTATCACTTGATACCGAAGTTTTAGTTCGCAGTGGCTGGCAAACGGGTCGCAAAGATTTAGATCGATTTCTTGATGAAGCGGCGCGATTCCAAAAAAATGGTGGAAGCTTAATTGCCTTCCTGCAATGGTTAAAGATCGCAGAAGATGCCGAGGGTGGCTTAAAGCCAGCGGAGGTAGATGTCAGAAGTGATGCGGTGCAAATTCTTACAATTCACTCTGCAAAAGGTGCGGAGTGGGATTATGTAGCAGTTCCTGGATTAGCAGATCGAAACTTTCCAAACACTGGACGCAAATCTGATAGTTGGATTAAAAACGCGGGCTCAATTCCGGTGAGTATGCGAGGAGATAGCTTGCAGCTTCCAAGCATTAATTTTGCCAATTTCTCAACTAATAAAAATTTAAAGGATGGTCTAGAAAGTTTTAATGATCAATGGAAGGCGCGCAAAGAGGTTGAAGAGATGCGCCTTGCATATGTTGCATTTACTCGCGCTAAACATGGCTTATTTTGCTCAACCTCTCACTTTAGAAATGGCGAAAATGCTGTTGCACCAAGCAAGCTTTATTTAATTTGCGCTCAACATTTACCAAGTATCGCCGGCGGTGTTGTGTTAGCAGATACTCCAATTCCAGAGGGGCGAAATCCACTTAAGGAAAATCCAATTACTGGAAATTGGCCAGATCCCACTTCGAAGTATCAACTAATTGCAGAACGCGTAAAAGAGAGTGCAAAATTTGTTGCAAGTTCTAAGGCATTCACATTAGCTGAATTAACTGCGCTACAAAAGTTAGGTGAAAATGCAGCTGCCGCGGCAGGTGACCAATTCATAGAAACCGATTCAGTTGGCGCAAATCAAATTGATAAATCTGTAGTCCTAAGTGATTTGCATGCGATCATAAATGAGTTAAAAAACAAATCTGATATAACAAATGTCTTTTTGCCAACTCGGTTGTCTGTATCAAGCTTGTTGTATTTAAAGCAGGATCCAAATGAGTTGGCCCTGCGATTGCGCCGGCCAATGCCAAATCACACCGATAAGTATGCAAGGCGCGGAACGCAATTTCACTTGTGGCTAGAAAATCAATTTAAGCATGCATCTTTAATCTCGATGGATGAAATTTTCAACAACTCCGCCAATGATGATCAAGCCGAACTTGATGCGCCATTACAAGATCTGCAACAGGCATGGCTGCAAAGTGATTGGGCGCGAAAGCAACCCATTGGTGTTGAGGTTGGCTTTGAAACTGTTATTGCTGGAACGGTGGTTCGTGGTCGAATCGATGCGGTATATGAACTCGCTCCGGGAAAATTCGAGGTAGTTGATTGGAAAACTGGCAAGGTTAAAAGCGGTGATGATTTATCAGTTGCTGCGCTTCAACTTGCTATGTATCGAATGGCTTTTGCTAAGTTAAATAATATTGATGTAGCAAATGTAAGTGCAGCTTTTCACTATGTAGCGCAAAATGAAACTGTTAGACCGGCAGATATCATGAGTGAAGCTGCGCTGACTGAAATAATCTCAGCAATTCCGCAATTGCAATAAGCCTTTATCGCATAGGTAATACAAGTTAAAACTAAACTACTCAAAACCAAGCTCTTACGAAGAAAAAGTAATTTCTGCGCCAATTGGTAGATGATCAGAAATAATTGGTTTAACAATTTGCAACGCCGACGCCTCTAATTTCACCGCTCGATTACTTAAAATGTAATCAAATTGTGTCGCAGGCTTCCAGCTGGGGTAGGTATTTTGGGTAACTAAAGATGAAAGCCCACCCAACTTTGCAGGTAACTTTGCAGGCAAATTTGCCGGCAAGTTAAAGTCACCAATCAAGATACTCTGCCCAGGTATTTGATTTAGAAATTTATTTATTTTGGTTAATTGAAAGAGATTTACACCAGGCACAAATGAGAGATGTGTAATCGCAATGGTTAAGCCATTTACTAATTCAGCAACCAACACCACCCGAGGCTCATCCTTTACATATATAAATTGAACCCCAGTTTTTTCAACCTTTGGAATTAAAAGTGGCATTCCAATCAAGGATCTACCTAAATGTTTAAAGTAAATGCGTTTAATCTCTTGGTTGGTGGCAAAACCGATTCCGTAACTTGGTGAGGAAGGTAAATCAGTGCTCTTGTTTGTTATTAACTCATTTTCATAACCAGATGCTGGAAACCAACTCTCACCTGGCGTGCCAAAGAGTGTAGGTAGGAAAACCCAAT
>WLQA01000060.1 GCA_009698515.1 Actinomycetota bacterium | reverse complement strand
TTTCATGCAAACTTTTCAATTGGAACTCTACTAGGCGGAATAGTCGGTGGAATTTTCTCGCAAGTGAAATTATCAATATCAAATCAACAATTATTAATTTCACTAATTATCTCTGCCTTACTACTTTTTATCTGGGACAAATACCTACCTAGTAATAGCGATATTCATGGAATGCAGAAAAGTGCGATAAAACAACGCAGTCCTGTTATTTTCTGGATTTTAGGAATATTTGGTTTGTGCGCAGCTATGGGAGAAGGAGCAGCTGGAGATTGGGGAGGAGTATTGGCACGAGATGCATTTGGCGCGAGCCCGTTTGTCTCCACAATTCCGTATATTGCTTATTCAGCAACGATGGTAATTGGCAGATTATCTTGCGATAAATTAGCAAATAGATTTGGTGCAGAAAATGTGATTCGTGCCGGCGGTTTCATCAGTGGATTTGGGTTACTCGTGGGCTTAATTTTTGGCGGAATATATGGAGTAGTTTTTGGATGGTTCTGCATTGGGCTTGGATTATCAATTGTGATGCCATTAATTTTCAGTGCTGCTGGCAGATTGGCACATGAAAAATATCAAGATCGAGTAGCACCCTCAGTTGCTGTGGCGAGGGTTTCTGGAACAGCGTATTTCGGCTTCATGATTGGACCGCCAGTAATTGGTTTTCTTGCAGAAATATTTACCCTGCGTTGGGCTATGTTGTTGGTGGTTTTACTCTCGAGCGTGATGTTGTTCGGTGGCAGATACGCAAAAACTAATTAAATTTAACGACCGAAATCATCTTCTACACGTTCAATATCATCTTCACCAAAGTAGGTGCCAGTTTGAACTTCTACAAATATCAACTCAGTACTTCCGGTATTTGAAATTCGATGTAATTGATTTACTCTAATATCTACAGTTGATCCTGGCGAAACAGGGGATGTGACTCCTTCAATAGTTACCTCACCCATGCCGGTAGTTACAAACCAATGCTCAGCTCGCTTTTGGTGACGTTGATATGAAAGGCGCATACCCGGATTTACATGAATGGTTTTAACTTTAAATGTTGGGGACTCTTGTAATACCTCATAACGACCCCACGGGCGCTCTGACTTTTCTAGCATGAGACAACTTTAACCTTTAAACTAGAAAGATGAATAATCCGAGCACCGTTCCTGCAAAATTACCATCTAATCAATTTGATCATTTCTATCGTGGCGGAGATCGAATTGGAAAATTACGTAATGGCCCAGGTGGTCCAATGCGGCCTGAAGAGTGGATTGCTTCAACAACAACTCGTTTTGGTGAGGCTGTAAATGGCTTATCAAAGTTGCCAAATGGCCAGTTGCTGCGAGATGCAGTTCTTGCTGATCCGATCGCTTGGCTAGGTGCTAAGCATCTTGAAAAATATGGAAACTCAATTGAAATATTAGTAAAACTTTTAGATCCAGACCAACGCCTTCCAGTTCATTACCATCCCAACCGAAAATTTGCGGCAGATAAATTGCATTTAAATCACGGTAAAACAGAGGCTTGGATAATTCTTGACGCACCTGCCGGTGCAAAGGTTGGTGTTGGATTTAAAGAAACAATGGCAAAAGCTCAAGTTGCCGAGCTTGTAAAAAATCATGATTCGCAAGGTTTACTTAACTCTTTGGAATTTCTAGAGGTAAAAGCCGGTGATGCGGTATTTGTTCCTGCTGGTGTAGCGCATGCTATTGAAGCAGGAATCTTTGTGTTAGAACTGCAAGAGCCAACTGATCTCTCTATTTTGTTGGAGTGGGATGGTTTTGCAGTTGATGGCGATAAAGATGGTCATTTAAATCTTGGGTATGAAACTGCTTTAGATGCGTTAAAACTTGATCCACTTACCGAATCGGAGAAGCAATTAATTATTTCAAGATTTGATAAAGGTATTGATAAATCGCAGAAGATTTTCAATTCAATTGCTGATGATTTTTTCCGAGCCGATTACTTAACCGGGGATGATCAAGTTATTGAGGCCGGATTTGGTATTTTGCTAGTTTTAGAAGGATCTGGAACTTTAAATTTTAAGAATTTCGGTTCATTATCAATTTCATCAGGTGATGCAGTTGTAATTCCTTATAACGCAGGAGAGTTTTCATTAACAGGTTGCAAGGCAATTATTTCGCGTCCACCTAGCGCTTAATTTTTATTGGAGGTCGGAACGGGATTTGAACCCGTGTAGCGGGATTTGCAGTCCCGAGCCTCGCCTCTCGGCCATCCGACCTAGCTTTTATTTCCCGCAAAATTTCTTTGTGGAGCGGACGACCGGGTTCGAACCGGCGACCTGAACCTTGGCAAGGTTCCGCGCTACCAACTGCGCTACGTCCGCGTATTGCGAGGGCAAAATCTATCGCATCTGAAACAACTTGGCACATCCGTCGTTGTGCTTAGAGCAGGTACCGTTCAAACATGGATCTTTCTGAAGCAATCTTTTGGATGGGCGGACGGCTTGCCACAAATTGTGTTGAAATTTCAGATGATCCATCTTCTTTAGATAAGCCAGGTTTTTGGGCAGTAGTTAAAAGCTTTGAAGGAAAATTTATCGCAGCAAGGTTTGCAAAGGTGGAACAAGCCAAACTGCCAATTGCGAATTGGTTACCGTTAAACGGTGAGTGGTCATCAAGCCAAACTCAGTTGGGTTATGAGCAGAATGTAAGAAAGATACAGGAGTTAATTGCACAGGGTTACATTTATCAAGTAAATCTATGTCGAGTACTTACAAATACCTCTGAAAACTCATTGCTTGGTTTGGCCAACAAGTTGGCAATTGATAATCCAGCTCCATATGCCAGCTATTTAAAGTTACCGGGCTTAGAAATTGCATCCGCCTCACCTGAATTGTTTTTATCGCGCAGCGGAGATTTTATTAAGAGCAGTCCAATAAAAGGTACTGCCAAGGATGAAAACTTTGGCGATAAAGATGAGTCTGAAAACATCATGATTGTAGATTTAATGCGAAATGATTTTAGCCGAATCACTACGGCTGGTTCTGTAGATGTGCCGAGATTGCTTGGAATAGAAAAACACCCAGGCTTATTCCACTTAGTCTCAGATATAACCGGAAGACTTAAAGCAAACACTCAGTGGCCAGAAATTTTAAATGCATTAACTCCTGCAGGATCTGTAAGTGGTGCACCTAAATCTTCGGCACTTAAAACCATCAGTGATCTAGAACAAAAGGAAAGAGGGCCTTACTGTGGTGTAATTGGCTGGTCGGAGGGTGAGCAAGCAATTATGTCTGTTGGTATTCGAATATTTTGGTCTCATCAAGATGGTCAAATACATTTTGGCACCGGCGCAGGGATTACTTGGAAGAGTGATGCGCAATCTGAATGGCAAGAGACACAATTAAAATCTGAAAAACTAATCTCTATCGCGGGCGGAAAAAGATGAAGAGCTTCTATAAAGGTATAGTTTCAGAAGCGGAACATGTTCTGCCAATAGATTCTTCGCTACTACGTGGTGATGGTGTGTTTGAGACTCTTCTAACCATTGATCAAAAAGCGATTGCTTGGGATCGTCATTATGTAAGATTACAAAAGGCTGCCAATAAAATCTTAATAACTATTCCACCTAAAATTGATCTGGAACTGGCGATAGATGCAATTTTGCAAGATGAGATTGGCCGAAATCGGTTACGCATAATTTGTTTAGGCGATGGGGGCTGGTTCCTCACCTTGATACCGGTATATGAAATATCTGAATCCATATCTCTTACTAAATTTCCTTATACAAGAAATAGCAACTCCTTACTTGCTGGAATTAAATCACTTTCATACAGTGATTCGATAACCGCAATTAGATACGCCGAGAATCTAGGTTTTGATGATGCGATTTTCTTAAATGAAAACAATGCTGTCGTAGAAACTGGTTTATCTAATTTACTTATCCTCAACGAGCATGGCTGGCAAACCCCGGAAATCTCAAGCGGATGCCTACCTGGAATTACTCGCGAGTTGTTAATGAGTTGGTTTGGCGTCAAAGAGGCCACGATTAAGTTTGATGATTTACTCAAAGCCAAAGCTGTCTACGCAACATCATCAATTCGATTAATTCAAAGAGTTGAAAAGGTAGAACAAAAGCTTTATGCAGTTAGTGAAGAGGGAAGTAACTTAATAATTGCTTTTGAAGAGAAGTTAATGGGAAACTTAAATCCATGACACGGATAAATAAGTCCATGAAAGCTCTGATTAAAAGAGTTGCAGTTGGATTACTAGGTGGCACCATCACAGTCATAGGCGTTATTGCATTAGTAACACCCGGTCCTGGTTGGTTGATAATTTTTGCTGGACTTGGAATTTTGGCCACTGAATTTGCTTGGGCTGCGATAGTTTTAGAACGCGCTAAAAAAAGTGCTAGTAGGGCAGCTAATCGCGCCAGGTTAAAAAAAGAACATCGTGATATTTTGCTTGCAGTACTTTTTTCACTTTCTCTCATCGCTCTGGTGGTTTGGTACACATCCATTAGATAGCCATGAAATATCGGCATCTTTTGCTTATCCTTTGCTAACCTAGTCTCATGTCAACGCAGATCAAGGTGAAAATCAATGGCGTTGCCCAAGAAGTAGATGCTGAGAAGAAACCAACCCATCTCTTTGCCGAAGATTCCAATGTTGTTGTTTGTAAAATAAATGGCGAGCTTCGTGATTTATGGACCGATCTTTCAAATGGTGATGAGATTGAATCGGTAAGTATTGATTCAGCAGATGGTTTAAATGTGCTTAGACACTCAACTGCTCACGTATTGGCGCAGGCGGTACAAGAGGTTTTCCCGGAAACCAAACTTGGAATCGGACCTCCAATTCGCGATGGCTTTTATTATGACTTTGATCCAAAGGAAGCATTTACCCCAAGTGATTTAGAAAAACTTGAAACGGCAATGCGAAAAATCATCAAAGCTGGCCAGCGATTTAAGCGCAGAGTTACCAACGAGAAAGAAGCATTGGTTGAGTTAAAGGGTGAGCCATACAAATGTGAATTGATTGGTCTTAAATCAGCTGCACTAGAAGATGAAAGTTCAGTTGAAGTTGGCTCCGGTGAGTTAACTATTTACGACAATTTGGGAAGAGATGGAAATCCAGTTTGGAGTGATTTGTGTAGAGGTCCGCATTTGCCATCAACCAAACACATTCCAGCATTTAAATTAATGCGCGCAGCTGGTGCTTATTGGCGAGGTTCAGAAAAAAACCCAATGCTGCAACGAATTTATGGAACTGCCTGGCCGACGCAAGAAGCACTAGATGCATATTTACATTTATTGGAAGAGGCGGAAAAGCGAGATCATCGTCGCTTGGGCGCAGAGTTAGATCTATTTTCATTTCCAGAGGAGATTGGTTCAGGTCTTGCGGTATTTCATCCAAAGGGTGGAATTATCCGACGAGCAATGGAAGATTATTCAAGACGCCGCCACGAAGAAGAAGATTATCAATTTGTCTATTCACCACATCTAACAAAAGCAGCATTGTTTGAAACATCAGGGCACTTGCAATGGTATGCCGATGGCATGTATCCGCCGATGGTTAT
>WLQA01000006.1 GCA_009698515.1 Actinomycetota bacterium | reverse complement strand
CTGAAAACTTCGGTGGTGTTTCTGTATTCGCCGGTGTTGGTGAGCGTACTCGTGAAGGAAATGACTTATTTCTTGAAATGACTGAAACTGGTGTTATTAATAAGACCGCTTTAGTTTTCGGACAAATGGATGAGCCACCTGGAACGCGTTTGCGCGTTGCTCTTTCTGCATTAACCATGGCGGAGTACTTCCGCGATGTGCAGAAGCAGGATGTGCTTTTATTCATCGATAACATCTTCCGCTTTACACAAGCAGGATCTGAAGTATCAACACTTCTAGGTCGTATGCCATCTGCAGTGGGTTACCAACCAACACTTGCTGATGAGATGGGTCAGCTGCAAGAGCGAATTACTTCAACTCGTGGTCACTCAATTACCTCGATGCAAGCAATTTACGTTCCTGCTGATGACATTACCGACCCAGCACCGCACACAACCTTCGCTCACTTAGATGCAACAACTGTGTTGTCTCGTCCAATCTCTGAGCTTGGTATTTATCCTGCGGTAGATCCACTTGATTCAACATCACGTATTTTGGATCCACGTTACATCGGTGAGCACCACTTCCGTGTTGCAAACCGAGTTAAGCAAATTCTGCAACGCTACAAGGATCTGCAAGACATCATTGCAATTCTTGGTATCGATGAACTTTCTGAAGAGGATCGCATTCTCGTAGGTCGTGCTCGTCGTATTCAACGTTTCTTGTCACAAAATACCTTCGTTGCAAAGGTTTTCACTGGTATCGACGGTTCATTTGTGCCGCTATCTGAAACCATTGCAGCATTTGAAGCGTTAGCTGATGGCAAGTATGACCATGTTCCTGAGCAAGCATTCTTTATGTGTGGTGGCTTAGAAGATGTGGAACGTAAGGCAGCAGAGTTGGCGAAGTTATAAATATGTTAAGAGTTGAGGTAGTTACCCCGGAGAAGCGGGTGTGGTCTGGTGAAGCAAAGATGGTATCTGCGCGCACACTAGAAGGAGATCTAGGAGTACTTCCTGATCACGCACCACTTCTTGGGGTACTTGCCGATGGAACTGTCTCAATTAAAGCTGCTGATGGTTCCGTAAATGATTTTGTAATTAATGGTGGCTTTATTTCAGTTGCTAATAACCGAGTTTCAATATTGGGCGAAAGCGCTAACTAATTAAAGCGGTGTTCGGTCTCAATAATCCGAACTGTTTTTGATCTTCCTCTAATAACTAATGAATGGCTGATTGCGCCAAAGGCGGTATGTCTAACACCTTTTAATAATTCACCATCTGTAATTCCAGTAGCAGAGAAGAAAACATCATCTGATGAAACTAAATCATTTGTTGTGTAAACCTTCGTTAGGTCATAGCCAGCATTTTTTGCTGATTGGCGCTCTTCATCACTACGTGGATGAAGTTGTCCTTGAATTACGCCACCAAGTGCTCGCATTGCAGCAGCGGTGACTACACCTTCTGGTGTGCCACCAATTCCCATCAAAATATCTATGCCGGTATCAGGTCTTGCAGTTTCAATTGCAGCAGCAACATCACCATCTCTAATTAATCGAATACGAGCCCCTGCAGCACGTAACTCTTTTAATAAATCATCATGGCGCGGGCGATCTAACACAATGACCGTTATGTCGCTGACATCTACACCTTTTGCCTTAGCAACTCGGCGCACATTTTCACCAGCAGGTGCGGTGATATCTATAACTGATGCAGCTTCTGGGCCGGTAACAATTTTGTTCATGTAGTAAACATCTTTTGGATCAAACATAGAACCACGTGGGGCAAGTGCAATAACACTTACTGCGCCATTTAATCCGGCAGAGGTAAGGGTTGTGCCATCAATTGGATCTACCGCTACATCGCACATTGGGCCATTGCCATTTCCAACTTGCTCGCCATTGTGCAACATCGGCGCATTATCTTTTTCACCTTCACCAATCACAATTACACCCTGCATATCAACGGTGTTAATCATCTTGCGCATAGCTGCCACTGCTGCGCCATCGGCAGCATCTTTATCACCGCGACCAACCCATGCAGATGCGGCCACTGCCGCTGTTTCAGTTACACGAACTAATTCCAGGGCTAAGTTGCGATCTGGAAAATTAGACTCCACCTTTTTAGATTCTGCTGACATCAGCGCCTAACGCTTTTAATTGCGCAGCAAAATCAGGGTAACCGCGATCAATATGGAATGCATCCTCAATAATTGTTTCACCATCACTTACAAGTGCGGCTAGTACTAATCCAGCACCAGCACGAATATCTGTTGCAGCAACAGGTGCTGCTGATAATTGATCAATTCCGGTAATTGCGGCGTGATGACCATCTACTTGAATTTTGGCGCCTAAGCGAAGTAGTTCATTGACAAACATAAATCTTCCTTCAAAGACATTTTCCGTAACGAGAGATGTTCCATCTGCAATGGCATTTAAAGTTATAACCATTGGTTGTAAATCTGTTGGAAAACCTGGGTAGGGAAGTGTGGCAATATCAACTGCAGTTGGCCGGCGATCCATCTTTACTCGAAATCCATTTTCAGTAGTGGTTACAACAGCACCTGCTGCAACTAATTTATCTAGTGGTAACTCCAGATGATCTGCTCTGCCATTTTCAATAGTGATATCACCTTGCGTCATAGCAGCAGCAAATGCCCAAGTACCAGCAACTATTCGATCGGGCAAAGTGGCATGGGTGGTTGGATTTAATTTAGCAACACCAGTAATTTCAATTGAGTGCGAGCCCAAGCCTTTTATTTTCGCACCCATCGCAATTAAAAATTCACCAAGATCTACAACATCAGGCTCGCGCGCTGCATTTTCAATAGTGGTCACACCTTTAGCCAATGTTGCAGCGGTCATAATATTTTCAGTTGCACCAACACTTGGAAACTCAAGTGTGATCGCAGCACCTGTTAAGCCGTTAGGTGCTTCCGCAATTACATAACCATGTTCGGAGTGAACTTTGGCGCCCATGTCAGTTAGGCCATTGATATGAAAATCTAAACCTCGAGATCCAATTGCATCCCCGCCAGGAAGTGCAACTTCAGCTTCGCCAACTCTTGTTACAAGTGGACCAAGCACATTTATGGATGCTCTTAACTTTCGAACCAAGTCGTAATCGGCGCGATGGGCAATTTTTTCTGGCACATCAATAGTTACGGAGGATTTATCTTTATTAATACTTACTTCACAACCTAATCTGGTTAGAAGTTCTGCCATATATTCCACATCTGCAATATCTGGCAGATTGGTAATAGTGCTTTTGCCTGGGGCCAGTAAAGATGCCGCCATCAATTTAAGTGCAGAGTTTTTTGCACCAGATACTTTTACAGTTCCGCAAAGTCGGGCACCACCAATAACCCGAAAACGTTCCATGCGGTAATTGTAATTGCCCAAGCGGTGATGCTGGACTAGGGTGCGGTTATGGTTAATTTGACCCGGATCTATACAAAAACTGGCGATGACGGAACAACCTCACTCGGGGATATGAGCCGTACATCTAAAAATGATCCAAGACTTGAAGCTTATGCAACAGTTGATGAAGCAAACTCATCAATTGGTGTTGTGCTTGCACTTGGTCAATTGGCGGATGCAGAAATAATTAAATTATTAATTCGAATTCAAAATGACATGTTTGATGTGGGCGCAGATCTTTGTACACCAGTAGTTGATAAACCAGAGTTTGAACCACTTCGTGTATTGGAATCACAAGTTGAGTACATCGAGCAGCAAATTGATAAATATAATGCAGAGTTAAAACCACTTAAATCTTTTGTGTTGCCATCTGGAACACCAGCAGCAGCTTTATTGCATGTGGCGCGCACTGTTACACGTCGTGCCGAGCGCACCACCTGGCATGCCATTCACTCATTTGGCGGCGGTGTTAATCCATTAACTGCAAAGTATTTAAACCGGTTATCTGATTTATTATTTGTTCTTGCTCGCTATGTAAATAAAGGCGTAGGCGATGAGCTTTGGGTACCAGGAGCCAATCGCTAATTAACGAACTAGCGTGTAAGTATTGCTAGGTATTTTCTCCTCAGTTTCTGCCTTATGACAGATTGCTGAAATATTTCCAATTGAAATTCCTGATCGCAGCACTGGCGCACCAACAACTCCGGTGGCTGGGTCGATAACTCCTGGTGTGTAAATAGATTCATCACTAATTAATAAAATATTGGCATAGGTTTTTGGACTAAGTAATCCGTAGGTAGTTCTTAAATTACCCAGCAAGATTTTCTTAGTTGGATCATTTGGACTTGGAGCCATAACAGTTGATTTGATTTCCCACCACTTACATGTGTAATCAGCAGCCACAATTACAGCGCCACAGGCATTTTCTTCACATTTTTTAACATCTGTTGCCAAACCTTTTGCCGCTGAAATTAAACCAAGTAGCTCTTTACCAGTTGGAATTTTTGCATATACACCTTTATTTGATGTGAAAAGTTGTGCGCTAGGTGGCCACACTGGAGAGGGTGATGGAATTGGTGTTGCAGTTTTCTTAACTACCTTCTTTTTCTTTTTAACAACCGGCTTTTTAGTAGTTGTACTTTTCTTGGTTACAGTTGGCGTTGGAGTAGCTTTCTTAGTCGGTGTTGCTGCATAGGTAGATGAGATCACCAAAGTTGATGAAATTAATGCAACAAGAATTATCTTAATCTTCACTCCTTGCTCCATTTAAAAGTTTTAATCGAAATAATTAGCCCAACTAAGAGCCAAATAACCAGGATAAGTGCGGTTCGGCCAAGCTCCCAACTCTTTGCTACCTCTTGTGTGGCAAATGAATCGGGCAAGAAAATTGATCGCATTCCCTGAGTTAACCATTTAAGTGGGAACAATGCTGCAAATTGTTGCATCCATACAGGGAGTTGGCTAAATACAAAAAATACGCCGCTGAAGAATTGCAACACAATAACTATTGGTGAAACTACTGCAGATGCACCGCGACCACTCTTTGGCACAACTGAGAATGCAATACCAAGCACTGTAGAGCACGCACTTCCTAAGAGAATTAACCAAGTAAATGTGATCCATTTACTAGATGAGGTTGGAAGATTTAAACCGAAAAAGGCTGCGCCAAAGCCAAGTAACAATGCAGTTTGCAGCACCATCAAAATAAATACTAAGTACGCCTTGCCAATAAAGTAAGCCGAAACTGAGATTGGCCGGCCACGAAGGCGCTTTAATGTTCCAAACTCGCGCTCCATTGGAATTGTGATCGCTAATTGTTGAAATCCAGTATTTACCAATCCAGATGCGATCATGCCGGCAACAAAGTATTGGCTGAAGGTAACACCTGGTGCAATGGTGTCTTTAAATACGGAGCCAAAGATAAATAACAAGATAACTGGAAAAAGTAATGTGAAAACAACTGATTCGCGCCCGCGCATAAAAACCTTAAACTCCATACGCCCGCGCATCAACCCAAGTCTTAAAGTTTTCATCTGTTCTCACCAATCATTCTTAGGTAGATATCCTCAAGATTTGGTCTAATTATTTGTAGTTGTGGAATCTCACCATTAAAGCGGGCGATTAATTTTTCAATTTCTGCAGTTGGATTTAAAGATTCAATCTCGGCAATTTTTCCATTCTCTAGCCAAGAGATTCGAGCAGGTGCCGTTGCCCGATTTCCTAAAGTAGCCGGGGTTGCGATCTCAATTATTTTGCCATTGGTAATTACGCCCACACGATCGGCTAGTGCTTCGGCTTCATCTAGATAATGAGTTGTTAAGAAAATTGTGGTGCCTTCACTTCGTAATTTAAGAATTAACTCCCAGAAAGCTCGCCTTGCTTCGGGATCAAAACCAGTTGTTGGCTCATCTAAAAATAAAAGTTCTGGTGAGCCAATAATTCCAAGTGCCACATCTAGTCGGCGGCGTTGGCCACCAGATAAGTTGCGTGCGTAATCATCAGCTTTTTCGCGCAGGCCAACTGAATCAATTACCTCATTCACATCACGCGGATTTTCATAATAATGTGCAAAGTGTTCAATGGTCTCTTGAACAGTTAAATCTGCCGCATCAGTTGTTGATTGCAAAACTATGCCGATTCGATTTCGCCAAACTCTGCCAGCCTCACCTTTTGTAGCTGGATCAAAATTTAATACGCTAACAAAGCCACCATCAATATTGCGAAAACCTTCTAGTATTTCAACTGTAGTTGTCTTGCCAGCACCATTTGGTCCAAGTAAGGCAAAGATCTCACCTTGCTGCACAGTTAAATCAATGCCATTTACCGCAAATTTTTCGCCATACTTTTTAACCAGCCCCTTGATTTCAATTGCTATTTCAGGTGCGGTTTTTGAAGATGTGCTACTGCTCATGGCAATATCCTGCCGTAGTTGTGATGGAATATCTAAATAAAACTGAGAGAATAATCCTGTGAGTCCGCGTAAAAAAAAGAGTGCTACTAAAACTTCTCGCATAAAAAATGAGCGAGAGGTCACAGCACCGAAAAATGAAGATGAAATTGAAGAACATGGTGATGGTATTTATGTTGTTCGAAAAATTACCGGCTCATCATCAAATAAACCATATCGCTGTCCGGGATGTGATCAAGTAATTCCAATGGCTACACCGCATACGGTTGCCTGGCTGGAACATGATGCGGAAACTCGTCGACATTGGCACAGTATTTGCTGGAGTAAGCGAAATCAACGAAAGCCAAAGATTGAGCGCACACGTAATGCGCCCCGTTACTAATTAGCTACTCAGTAATTAACTGAAAATTTAATAAGCCGATATTATTTGCAAATGAGCAAAACATTTACCGCCCAAAATCCTGCAACTGGTCAAGCATTTGGTTCTGAAATTACCGAGTGGGATCAATCCCAAGTAAACAATGCAATCCAGGCTGCCGATAGTGCTAAAGCCAAACTTGCGGCAACTGATCCAAGCAAACGAGCGGCGTTGTTAAATGCAATTGCAGATTCAATTGAAGCGCAAAAAGAGAAGTTGGCTGAAACAGCTCATCAAGAAACAGCGCTACCGATGGCACGTCTTACTGGTGAGGTTATGCGCACCGTCATTCAAATTCGCGCATTTGCAGCACTTGTTAAAAAGGGTGGACATTTACTGCCAATAATTGATTTAGCAGATCCTGATTTTCAACCAGTTGCTCGTCCTGATCTTCGTAAAACTCAACAACCATTGGGCGTTGTTGCAGTCTTTGCTGCAAGTAATTTCCCACTAGCTTTTTCTGTTGCCGGAGGTGACACTGCATCGGCATTAGCAGCAGGTTGTCCAGTAGTTGTTAAAGCACATCCATCTCATCCAAATACTTCACAAATAGTTTATGAAGCAGTTATCGCTGCAATCACTGCGCAAGGCTTACCTAAAGAGTTATTTGCAATTGTGCAAGGAACCAACCCGCAGATCACTCATTGGCTAGCTAAGGCACCAGAGGTAACTGCAATTGGTTTTACTGGATCTGGTCTGGTTGGAAAATTATTAATTAAATTATCCCAAGAGCGCGAAGTGCCAATTCCAGTTTATGCAGAGATGGGTTCATTAAATCCAGTTTTCTTCACACCAACCGCACTTGCAGAAAAGGCGGATGATTTAGCAAAAGCTGCAATGGATTCGGCATTACTTGGCAGTGGACAATTTTGCACAAAGCCCGGAATCCTTATTGTGCCAGCCGATAGCAGTGGTGATAAATTTATTGCGCAAGTAAAAGAGTATGTAGCTGCGCAAAAAGTAGGCCCATTATTAAATAAGGGTATTGCGACAAGATTTACTGATTCCACCAGCAAATTAAGTAAATCCTCCGGCCTTACTGTAATTTCTGGAACAAATAATGCAGATGGATTTGGCGTAACCCCAACTATCTTTGTAGTTGATTGGGCAGATGTGAAAAACCATAATGATTTACTAGAAGAACACTTTGGTCCAACATCGGTAATAATTCGCGCCCCATTTGATCAATATCTAACTGTGGCAAAGGCTATGGAAGGCCAACTAACGGCAGCACTTCATGCCGGAGCATCCGAGAATGTAAGTGATTTAGTAAACCAATTAACACAATTAGCTGGCCGAGTAATTTGGAATGGTTTCCCAACTGCAGTATCTGTAACCGCTGCGCAAAATCATGGCGGGCAATGGCCAGCATCTTCCACCCACACAACCTCTGTTGGTTTAGATTCAATTTATCGTTTTGTGCGCCCAGTTGTTTATCAAAACTTTCCAGATAACCAATTACCAGCCCAATTACAAAATGGTAATCCTTATGGAGTTGAGCGGGTAATAAATGGTGAAAGAAGTACTAAAGCGATCTAGCTCTTAGTTAATTACTTGTAATTAACAACTGAGTTATGGATTGTGCCAATTCCTTCAATAGTTGTAACAATCTTCTCGCCACCCTTTAAGAATTTCTCTGGTTTAAATCCCATACCAACACCTTCAGGTGTTCCAGTATTAATAACATCACCAGCCTTTAACTCCATAAATTGAGTTATGTACCAAACGCAATGATTGATTCCAAAGATTAAATCATTGGTATTTGAGTTCTGACGAACCTCACCATCGATGGTGCAGGAAAGTTGTAAGTTGCTTGGATTTAATCCATTTGCCGCAAGTTCATCGCCAGTAACAATCCAAGGACCCATTGGATTAAAGGATGGAAAAGATTTCCCCTTTACCCATTGCCCGCTTCGCTCTACCTGCCAGTGGCGCTCTGAAACATCTTGCGAAATTGTGTAACCCAAAATGTAATCTGCTGCATCTGCTGGAGATTTTAAATACAGAGCATCTTTTTTAATTACGACACAAAGCTCAACCTCGTAATCGGTCTTTTGAGAGTTAGGCGGAACAATAATCTCATCGTTGCCACCAATTACAGTATCTGGTGCCTTCATAAAAATTACAGGTTCTGCGGGAGCTGCCATACCAGTCTCTTTTGCATGCTTTGCATAATTTAAGCCAACACAAATAACCTTAGTTGGACGAGCAACCGGGGAGCCAAATCTAAAATCTGAAAGTTTTACCTTTGGCCGGCTAGCTAAATCTGCTTTAGCAACCTTTTCTAATCCGCCATTTTCTAACTCAGTGCGATTCCAATCGCTGATTAGATCATCTACAAAGACCGCCTCGGTATCACTAACTACTACCGCTGGCTTCTCTTTGTGCAGTGCGCCTAGTCGTGCGATCTTCATTTGAACTCCTTATTTTCTCTTAAGAATCTCTCGTCATCTCAGTAATTGACCAGATTTAGATTACCTGGGGTTATTGAACTAGAATATGAAAACCTTAACATAACCCGCAGGAGCGTATCTTGAGCGAAGAAAAGTTTGATCGTCGCAGTCAATATTGGTTTGGTTTAAAGGATAAGGGCGGTTACATCCACCGCGAACGCTTACGTAATCAAGGTTATGCCCCAGATGTTTTTGATGGTCGCCCAGTAATTGGTATTGCCAATACTTGGTCTGAATTAAATCCATGCAACGGCTCATTAAATGATGTGGCCGAGGCGGTAAAGCGCGGAGTTTGGGAAGCTGGCGGTTTTCCACTTGAGTTTCCAGCAATGTCTTTAAGTGAATCATTACAACGTCCAACCACCATGCTTTATCGCAACATGCTTGCAATGGAGGTAGAGGAGTTAATTCGTTCTCACCCACTAGATGGTGTTGTGCTTCTTGGTAACTGCGATAAAACACCACCTGGATTATTAATGGGTGCAGCAAGTGTTGATCTTCCGGCAATCATGATTACCGGTGGTCCAATGCTTAATGGTCGCTACCATGGTGAAGCGGTTGGATCAGGAACTTTGGTTTGGAAGTACAGCGAACAAGTTCGCAGTGGAAAAATTACCTTTGAAGAGTTTATGGCGATGGAATCTTGCTCAGCACGTAGCCAAGGATCATGTAACACAATGGGAACTGCATCAACTATGGCATGTGTAATGGAAGCACTTGGTATGCAATTACCAGGAGCTGCTGCAATTCCAGCGGTTGATTCCCGAAAGTTTGCGCTCGCGCATTTATCAGGTCGTCGCATTGTTGAAATGGTGGAGGAGGATCTTCGTCCATCAAAGGTGTTAAACCGTAAATCATTTGAAAATGCGATCAAGATTTTGGCAGCGATTGGTGGATCAACAAATGCGGTTGTTCACTTACTTGCTATTGCCGGACGTGTAGGTGTGCCACTTGATCTTGATGATTTCGATAAATTAGCACGAGATATTCCAGTTATTTCAAACATGATGCCATCTGGAAAATTCTTAATGGAGGATTTCTTTGATGCAGGTGGCGTGCCAACTGTTATGCAGGAGATTTCAAAGTTAATTCACACCGATCACATCACAGTTACCGGTAAATCTGTTAAGGAAAATATTGAAGGCGCGGAGAATTGGAATAAAGAGGTAATTACTCCTGCTGCCAAACCATTCCAAGCAGCTGGTGCTGGCATTGCAGTTGTACGTGGCTCACTTGCACCAAATGGCGCAATTATTAAAGTTTCTGCAGCCTCTCCTCATCTATTAACTCACAAAGGAAAAGCTTTAGTATTTGATGAAATCGAGGAGTACTTAAATGTGGCAGATGATCCAAATCTTCCAGTTACTCCTGAAACTATTTTGGTTTTAAGAAACTCAGGGCCGAAGGGTTATCCAGGATTTCCAGAGGTTGGCAATATGCCAATGCCAAAGAAAATGTTGGATCAAGGAATTACCGACATGGTCCGTATCTCAGATGCGCGCATGAGCGGAACTGCATACGGAACAGTTGTATTACATGTTTCACCAGAATCAACTGCTGGTGGACCACTTGCATTTGTACAAAGTGGCGATGAGATTGAACTTGATGTACCAAATCGTAAATTAAATCTTTTGGTTTCAGAAGATGAATTAGCAAAGCGCAAAGCTGCTTGGGTGGCACCTGAACCTAAGGCAAAGCGTGGTTGGAGCAAGATGTATGTCGAGCATGTGCAACAAGCACACCTTGGTGCAGATCTTGATTTCCTAGTTGGTAGCAGTGGCGATTACGTGCCACGCCACTCACACTAAATTAATTAAAGGGATTTGCGAAGGTACTTTCTTCAGTAGCTTCAAGCTCTAATAATCTGTTCCACTTTGCAGTGCGCTCTGAACCATGAGTTGAACCAACCTTTATTTGTCCAGCCCGCCAACCCGTTGCTAAATCGGCAAGCCATGAATCTTCTGTTTCACCAGAACGAGCAGAAACCACCGTATTAAAGTTATTAGCACGTGCTTGTTTTAAAACATTTAAGGTCGAGGTCACTAAACCATTTTGATTAGCCTTAATTAAAATCGCATTTGCGCTGTTTTCTGCGATTGCTTTATTTAATCGATTTAGATTTGTGGTTAATAAATCATCACCTAGTACCTGTAATTTGCTTGGAGCTACCTCCATAAATTGTTGCCAGGCAGACCAATCATCTTCTGCAAATGGATCCTCTATGGAAACAATTGGCTGATTACTTACCAGGGTATTTATGTACTGCACAAACTCAGTAGAGGTTAGTGATTTACCTTCAGTATTTAAGTTGTACTTTGCGCCATCAAAGAATTGTGTAGAAGCTATATCTAATGCGATGGAAACATCAGAACCAGGATTTAGTCCAACTGATTTAATTACTTTAACAACAAACTCACATGCTGCATTAATAGAATCAAATGCAATTCCTAGACCCCCCTCATCTGCAATTAGATGAGTTACTTTGCCATCGGCTGCGCCTAGCTTTGCCGCAGCTTCGCGAATCGCAACAATCCAAGAAAGTGATTCCGTAAATGAGATAGCGCCATTTGGCACAACCAACACATCTTGAATATCTAGGGTGCGACCTGCGTGGGCGCCACCAGAGAGAATATTTACCATTGGCATTGGAATCTCTAAATCACCATCACCATTGAAGAAGCGAACTAAAGATTTATTTTGCGAATGTGCATCAGCAATTGCCGCCGCAAGTGAGACCGCAAGAGTTGCATTAGCGCCCAGCTTTGAGTGATCTTGTGTTGGATCAAGATCTACTAATTGGGTATCAACATCTGGCAGGGAAATTTGTTTATCAAGCAAGGTAGGTGCAATTAGATTATTAATATTTGTAACCGCTTGATTTACAGATTTACCACCATAGAACTTATTGGCGGTAGGTGAGTTCTCATCACGCAACTCTTTGGCTTCATGTTTTCCAGTTGATGCACCTGATGGAACTCGCGCTGTATGAGTTGTGCCATCTGCCAAAGTAATTGCAGCAGCAACTGTTGGCCGGCCTCTGGAATCTAGAACTTGGTAGCCAACTACCTTTTCAATCTTCACTAACTTCTCTTTTCAAATAATGCTTCGACGGAGATATTTAAACCTTTGCCTAGGATACCTTTGGTATGAATTACTAAGGCATCTTGTTGCGCCTGATCTAGGTAATTAACTGGTGATTTACCTTCAACTCTGGCTAGTGCAATCAAAGCAGTATGCAGCGCAAGTGAATCTGCATATGGCCGGATATTTGCATACTCTGATGTGAATCGATCTGCGCACGTGCGAAGTAGCTTCTCTTGCAAAGCATCATCTGTTCTAAAGTATTTACAAAGCAGGTGCGCCAGCAAGAAAGCTAAATCAAATACTGGATTACCAACATGAGTTACCTCAAAATCCAAGATATAAACCTGATCATCCATACCCACCATTATGTTTTTAGGTGAAAAATCCCCATGCACGATAGTTGTCTTATCGCCTTCTAACTCTTTAATTAACTTATTAATTACCGGCTTAAGCAAATCATTTTTTGCAGCCACAAATCTATAAAAAGGATCAATCCGCAATTGTTCAAAGAGTGAATCCTCCATAAACTGCAATCTCGCCTCTTTGTTGGTTTCACCAAAGTTATGCCAATGCGCAAGTGTGGTGCCCAATATATCTGCCACATCTGAATTAATTACACCATCTAGTAAATCTGTTTTCCATACTGTGCTACCTACTGGAACACGATCTAAAATTAAGATAAATCGATCTGGATCTAAGAAAACTAAATTTGGAACCTGTGCTGGGCTTAATTTATGAAACAGCGCAATGGCATTTGCTTCAACAATTGCCCGGCGCTGATCAGCCTCCCATTTTTCAGCAACTTTTAATTCAGCAAGTGCCTGCTTTAAAACTAATTTTTTATCCTTAGTAGTAATCGCTAAAACTACATTTGAAACTCCACCAGTTAATACCTCTACCTCTGCGGTATCAGCAGCTGAAATGATTGCCTTTTCAACTAGATAGGCAACAACTGTTTGTTCAGTTAGTAATTCGGTGCTCATTTAAAACTAAATTACTCGAGCGATTGAGAATCCATAATCAACAAATAATGATTGGCCAGATATTGCAGTGTTATCTTCACAGCCCAATAAGTATGTTGCATTTGCTACATCTGTTGGCACCGTTAATTTATGACCAGGTGTTTGTGCCTCAATATTTTCAATTTGTTTGGCCGACAACAAGCCACGTGACATTGGCGTTTCCACAATTCCTGGCAGCAAACCATTTACCAATATGCCCTTTGCATTTCCCAGATCAACCGCCATTGACCTTACTAAGCCACCAACAGCTGCTTTAGTAACTGTGTATGCCATCTTCTCTTGACGGGTTAACTGCTCCCAAAGTGAACTTAAAATAACAATCTTGCCCTTGTGCTTTATTAAGTTATGGCTAATTAAGGCCTTGGTATTTTCCGATATAAATGTGACATTTGCTTCAAATAACCGATTTAAATCATCTAGAGATGATGTAATAACTGAATCATTGATATTGGCACCTTGTGCAAAAACAACAGCATCAAATAGTTCACCCTTTAAAATTTCCGGAACTGGAGCTGTTGTCAGCGGAACCTGAAATTGATTTTTTGCATCGGTGATTGTGCGAACACCGAAAATTACTTCGTAGCCTTCATCTGAAAACTTTTGCGCAATCGCAGTGCCAAGTGCGCCAGTTCCACCGAAGATTAAAAGTTTTGGCATCTTATTTCTTAAATCCATATCGATCTAAAATTGCCTTACTGATTGCTGCTCTGCGCACCCGCTCTTTAGCTGATGATTCAACCAAGCCTTGAATATGCGCACCTGATGGATACAAACCAGGAGAGTTGCGAATCGTAAACTTTAAGTAAATTGGTGCTGCTACGCGAACCAAATCTGGTGCTTCATAGTGACGAACTGCGCCACCAAAATCATCTGGTCCTTCAACATAAACATCAACTGGAATATCTACCTGGGCACGAATGGCTGCGATCTGTTGCAGTGATAAATCTGTTGCTAAGTTAAGTGTTGATGCACCAAGATCTTCAAGCAATGCTGCAGTTGCTGCGTTATTACAAACCATGGCAACTGAGGTTTTTAAAATTAAATCCTTTGGCAGATCACCTTTGCGCTTGGCATCTCCTAATACTTTAAGCAATCCAAGATCGCCAACTAAAACAGAGCGCAGACCTAAATTAACACCAT
>WLQA01000059.1 GCA_009698515.1 Actinomycetota bacterium | reverse complement strand
TAACAACAAGTTTATTTTTTGGAATTTACGCATACCGTCGTAGAAAACAAGCGTAACTTTTAAAAAACACGCATAATTTAATTAAAATTAGACAAAAATTTATACTCTGCTACATTTGCCTTTATATAAATAACTAAATAAGTTATTTTGAATCGTTTGGAGTGTGTATTTCAAAGTAGGGCTCGATTGGAGCTTTTTGAAACCACCTATAAATCATGCAAACAAAATCGCATCACCCCCAAGCATTTAGAACTACCGCTATTGATTCAAAACCATTAGATTTCAATAAAGTTGAACAACTTCTTGCTCAAGAGTGGGCCGCGTATAAAAATTCCACTATCGGATCTGGCTTAGAGAATGAACTTGCTCATCAAGTAATTCCACTAGGAGTTCCCTCAAGTTTTCAACACTGGGATCCATACCCAATCTCAATTGTCTCCGCCAAAGGTGCGTGGATGAAGGATGTTGATGGTCGCGATCTTCTCGATCTTTCAATGGGCTTTGGTGCAATGTTGGCTGGTCACTTAAATCCTGATGTAGTAGCTGAGTTGAAGACAACTTTGGAGGTTGGAACTTTATTTGTAACCCCTTCACCTATCTCTAGAGATGCTGCTGAACGTTTGTGTAAGAGATTTGCTATTGATCAAATTCGATTTGCTAACTCTGGTACAGAGGCAACGATGTACGCAGTACGTACCGCCCGCGCATACACCGGAAAAAATGCTGTAGTAAAAATCGAGGGTGGGTATCACGGCTCATATGACCCATTGATGGTTTCAAGCAAACCTGCGTTAAATCAAGCAGGCGATGCACAATCTCCAACAGCAGTCGTTCCAGAATCTGCAGTGCCAGGTGAAGTATTTGTTGTTCCATACAACAATCTTGAATCACTTGAAGCTATCTTTAAACGTAACTTTGATCGAATTGCCTGTTTTATTTTGGAACCGGTTTTAGAAAATATTGGAATTGTCTTGCCTGATGAGGGTTATCTTGAAGGTGTTCGTACTTTGTGTGATCAATATGGAATTATTTTGATTTTTGATGAGGTTAAAACTGGATTAACTGCTGGTCCACAAGGTGCTGCGCAAAGACTTGGTGTGCAACCAGATTTAATTTGTTTAGCCAAATCAATCGGTGGCGGTGTTCCACTTGCAGCATTTGGTGGCAAGAAGCAATATATGGATGCAGTTGCCTCTGGAAAGATGGCCCACTTCGGTACATTTAATGGAAATCCATTAGCGATGGCAGGTGTTCGCGCAGTTGATCGAATTTGTACAGATGAATCACTAGGTATTGCCGAAAGCTTTAATCGACAAGCACTAGAGAGAATTTCCGAAATTATTTCAGAGTATCAATTGCCAGCACACACCGTTGGTTTTGGTGTTAAAGGATGTATTACTTGGGCAACAACTCCCGTAAGAAATTATCGAGATTACAAAGCAACTGATTTTAAGGTTGCAGAATTATCTTGGCTTTGGTCAATTAATCGCGGAATTATTACACCACCCGGACTTGATGAGCAGTGGCTAATTTCATTGGCGCATGGACAAAAAGAGATCGATATTTTGGTTGAAGATTTTAGATCTTTAGCTGCTGTACTCCGTGCTTAAACAAGTAATCACAAATGTAATATCACCCGATCCTCGGGTTCGTCGCATCACCTTAGCTACATTTATTAGCACCTTTGGAAATGGTCTTTTTATGACCACCGGTATTATTTATTTTTCATTAATTGTTGGGTTAGGCGCACAGAAAGTTGCTCTTGCATTTTCACTTTCAGGGGCGTTGTCTCTAATTCTAAGCATCCCAACTGGCCACATCATTGATAGATTCCCACCTCGGCGAATCGCGGTACTTTCTTTAATTGCGCAAGGAGCGGCTTCGGCTGCATTAATTTTTACCAAAAATTGGTGGTTGCTTTTACTTTTGCTTTCACTTGATTCAATCTTTGAAGGATTTGGTCAAACTTCACGTATGGCGGTAATTGCCAGAATGGGTGAGGGGGAAGAGCGAGTAATAATTCGCGCATATACCAGAGCGGTTACAAACTTAGGAATTGCATTTGGCACAGTTGTTGCGGGTATCGCATTGGCAATAAATACTGAAACTGCATACAAAATTATGATCGCCGTAGATGCACTTACTTTTCTAGTGGCTGCACTTGCGTATATGCGGGTAGAAAAATTTGATGCCTCACTCCAAGCACATGAAAAATTTGATTGGAGTATTTTGAAAGATTACCGCTATATAAAGGCGATGATTTTAAGTGGATTGATGTCCATGCACTTTATTTTGCAAAATGTGGCAATACCAGTGTGGGTGGTCACCGAAACTAATGCACCTCGTTGGTGGGTATCAGTAATTATGTTGATAAATACGATCGCCGTTGTGTTATTTCAAGTTCGAATGAGTAAGGGAATTAACGATGTAGATGCGGCGGCCAAGCAATTCCAAAAAGCTGGCTTTTATATTGCTATTGCCTGTTTGTTTTATGGTTTAGCAAAAGGAGTAAGCCCAATTCTGGGTGCCACCTTATTGGTTTTAGCGATGTTAGTTCATGTGGTTGGTGAGTTAATGGCCTCGACTGGAAGTTGGAGTATTGCTTTTGAATTAGCTGATCAAAATCGCCAAGGGGCTTACCAAGGATTATGGCGAATGGGTTTTGGCACCATGAATGTTATTGGTCCATCGCTTGTAATATTTCTAGCTATTGGGCTTGGCCAAATTGGTTGGGTCATCATGGCAATTTACTTTGCACTTGTTGGCTTATTTATGAAACGAGTAGTGGTTAATTAAATTAAAATAGAAATGCCCCCCGATTAAGGAGGGCATTTCTAAATTACTTCTTATAGATCGTAATAAAGTTCAAACTCAGCTGGATGTGGACGCAATCTTACGTAATCCACCTCTTGCTTACGCTTGAAATCAATCCAAGTTTCAATTAGGTCTTTGGTAAATACTCCGCCCTTAATTAAGAACTCATGATCTTTTTCTAGATTATCTAGTACTGCATCAAGTGAGCCTGGAACCTGCGGAATTGCTGCAGCTTCTGCGCCTTCTAGATCATAAAGATCTTTATCAACTGGCTTTGGTGGCTCTATCTTGTTTTGAATTCCATCAAGGCCTGCCATCAACATGGCAGCAAATGCTAGGTATGGATTTGATGATGGATCTGGGCAGCGGAATTCAATTCGCTTAGCTTTTGGATTTGAACCAGTAATTGGAATACGAATACATGCAGAGCGATTTCGTGCTGAGTAAACCAAATTAACTGGTGCTTCATAACCCGGAACTAAACGTTTGTATGAATTAACTGTTGGGTTAGTGAAGGCAAGAAGTGATGGCGCATGCTTTAGCAAGCCACCGATGTACCAACGTGCCACATCTGAGAGATCGCCATATCCATCGCCCCAGAACAATGGCTTGCCATCTTTCCAAAGTGATTGGTGAACGTGCATACCTGAGCCGTTGTCACCAAATAATGGTTTTGGCATAAAGGTTGCAGTTTTACCAGCAGCCCATGCAGTGTTCTTAATAATGTACTTAAATTTCATTAACTCATCACCAGCTGTCAAGATGTCGCTGAAGCGGTAGTTAATTTCCATTTGTCCGGCAGTACCAACCTCGTGGTGAGCACGTTCTACTTGTAAGCCAACTTCGCCAAGTTTCATAACCATCTCATCACGAAGATCGGCAAATTGATCAGTTGGTGAAACTGGGAAGTAACCGCCCTTAATACGTGTGCGGTATCCACGGTTTGGTGTGCCATCTGCATCCTCTTCGATGCCAGTGTTCCAAGCACCTTCGTAAGATTCGATATGGTGGAATGCTTGATTCATTCCAGTTAAGAAACGGATTCGATCAAAAACATAAAACTCAGCTTCTGGTGCAAAGAATGCAGTGTCTGCAATTCCAGTAGAGCGCATAAAGTCAACCGCTTTGGCTACTACACCACGAGGATCTCTAGAGTATGGAGTGTTGTCATCTGGGTTATGAACTGAGAATAAAATTACTAAAGTTTTTTCTTTACGGTATGGATCTAAGAATGCTGATGAAGGAACTGGTAGTAACTTCATATCTGATTCATGAATTGCTTGGAAACCGCGAATTGATGAACCATCAAACATTAAGCCATCTTTGAAGACAGCCTCATCAAAGGATTCAACTGGCACATTAAAGTGGTGTTGAATTCCTGGTAAGTCAATGAAACGAACATCAATTAGCTTTACATCATTTTTCTTGATGTAAGCAAAAATTTCAGATGAATCTTTAAACATCTAACAATCTCCTCATTCACTATTTAAAACATTGCGAAGGTAATCTGGCTGAATAAGAGGCGGCGTTGCTTCGAATCCGATAGGGGAAACCTACTTGGTAACGGTGAAAAATCTATGACCTGCGTGTTACATCTATGTTTCAAAAACCATAATTGAACTGAGGGCGGGCTAAGGTTTGCGCATGAGTATTGATCCAATGCCGGCGGATATGGCCGAGGCCACTCTTGGCAAAAGGTTTTTGGCGATTTGTATCGACTGGGCGATCGCTTGGTCGATATCGACACTGCTTACTCCAGCTGTAATTCCGGAAACCTCAATTTCAACACTTTTGATATTTTTCATCGAGGTCTCATTTGTGACTTACTTTTTGCAATGCTCAATGGGGCAGTTTCTAGTTGGAATTAAAGTTGTAGATAAACAAACTCACGGGCGAATTGGTTTTAAGCGCACCTTTATTAGAACTTTTTTAATCGTGTTAGTACTACCTGCGATTTTTACAAAAGATCTAGAGCCTTATCACAATCTACTAACTAACTCTAGAATTATTGCAATTAAGTGAATTTACTTAACGGCGGGGCATCCGTAAATTTGTTGGCATTGGCCCTTTAGGCATTGGAATATTTAATCCGCCAACAGAGCGCAAACGAGCACGAACCTCGCGCAGTTGAGCGGTGTTTAATTTCTTAGGTAATTTCTTTAAATGTTTTTGTAATTTTCTAATCGAAACCTGGCCAGGATTATCACCAACAATTACTTCAGTTACAGGTACGCCAGATAAGAATCTCTCCATTTTCTTTCGTTCATCCTGCAAAAGTGCGCGAACTGCCTGCGAACCTTCGCCAACCAAAATGATGCCAGCTTTTCCAGATACCCGATGGACCATGTCTTGATTTCTTGAAACATTAACAGCTGGAGTTGTAATAAAACCACGACGAATCGACATCAGCACGCTTGCACCGGCACCTAATTGTCCTTCGATAGATGCAAAGGCTGCGGTATTGGCAAAACGGGTAAAGAGAAAGAATGCAATTAAGAATGCAAGCGGCAAAGAGATTAATCCAACATATATCGGATGACCAATACTTTTGCCGAAGATTATTCCAACAACAAATACGGCTACGAAGGCGAGAATTGAGATAACAATTCCTTTAGGAGACTCTTTTCGAACTAGGCGGTATGCATCCTTTAATACTGCGAGTTGAGATTGTTTTTCTGGCGCAGCATTTTTATCACTAACAACTGCCGCCTCTTTTTT
>WLQA01000058.1 GCA_009698515.1 Actinomycetota bacterium | reverse complement strand
GTTAACTCGAGCGAGCAGCTCTCAAACGCTAACAATCTGGTCTTGCTCCAGGTGGGGTTTACCTAGCCATATACGTTGCCGTAAATGCTGGTGGTCTCTTACACCACCGTTTCATCCTTACCAATTTCTTGGCGGTTTATTTTCTGTGGCACTAATCCCGCGGATTTCTCCGGATGGCCGTTAGCCATCACCTTGCTCTTTGGAGTCCGGACTTTCCTCGGTATTACAAGTAATAACGCGATGATCCAGACGACTCTTCAGTGGCTTAATAATACTCAAGTACCATGCTCACCATGTCAAAAATTAAACTCCCCTCAGATCGTCTTTGGCCTCGTGCGAACTCATTATTTAAGCCAAATCTGAAGAAAGCAGATATAGCACTTGTGGGAGTACCTGCTCATAAAAGTTCAATTTCACCAACCTCTGCGCATCTGACGCCAAAAGCAATCAGAGAAGCGCTAGCAAAGTATTCAACTTATGCAGGCAGTAAAGATATTGATTTACGTGGGTTAACTTTTACAGATCTTGGTGATGTAGTTAATCCTGATGGCCAAGATGGCAAAAAACGCGTTGCTAAAAAGTTAGAAAATGTTTTAGAGAATTATCAAACATTGGTAGCACTAGGTGGCGATAATTCAATTACTTTCTCAGTTGCATCATCCATCTTTAAAGATTTATCTAAGGTTGGCTTAGTAACGCTAGATGCTCATCATGATCTACGTGATGGTATGTCTAATGGCTCACCGGTTTGGCGATTAATTCAAGCAGGAGTTCCTGGCAGGAATATTGTGCAGATTGGTATTTCAGATTTTGCAAATAGCCGCGAGTACACAGAGCGTGCTAAGGAGCAAGGCATCTACATAATCTCTCGCGATCAATTGCGTCGCCAATCAATTAAGGATGCAATGAAAGAAGCCTTCTCGGTTTTAAATCGCAGGGTTGATGAAATATATGTTGACCTAGATGTTGATGTTTGTGATCGCACAGCAGTTCCTGCTTGCCCAGCATCTGTTCCTGGTGGAATTAGCGCCGATGAATTACGCCAAGCAGCATTTTATGCAGGTGCTAACAGCAAGGTGCGTGCGGTTGATATAACTGAAATTGATGTTAAAAAAGATTCTGCAGATCAACGAACAATTCGCTTGGCTGCATTATTAGTACTTGAATTCGCAGCTGGAGTTGCATCTCGTTAATTTAAGTTTGTTACAACCTTTTTAGCCGCAGCAACTGCAATACCATCGCGAACAATTGCAGAGGAAGCCTCCATCTCTGGAGACAAGAAGCGATCTGGTCCAATTGGATCAACAACTTTGCGAAGTTCAGCAATAACGGCAGCTGTTGCTGCTGCTGGCTTTAATCCTTTGCGCAGTTCAATTGCTCTTGCTGCAGTTAATAACTCAATTCCTAAAATATGTGTCAGGTTATCAACTACTTTGCGAAGCTTACGAGCAGCTGACCATCCCATCGAGACATGATCCTCTTGCATCGCACTGCTTGGAATTGAATCAACACTTGCTGGTGTTGCCAGGCGTTTGTTCTCACTAACTAAAGCTGCTTGTGTGTATTGGGCAATCATTAATCCAGAATCAACACCGGCGTTATGAGCTAAAAATGCAGGTAAGCCAATTGATCTTGCTGGATCTAACATGCGATCTGTTCTGCGCTCTGCCATTGAACCTAAATCTGCGGCCGCAATTGCTAGGAAATCTAAAACGTATGCAACAGGTGCGCCATGGAAGTTGCCATTTGATTCAACTCGGCCATCTGGTTGCACAACAGGATTATCAATTGCGCTATCTAATTCACGGCCGGCAATAGTTTCGGCGTAATCAACTGTGTCACGTACTGCCCCTGCAACCTGTGGTGCGCAACGAAGTGAGTATGCATCCTGCACGCGAGTATCGCCCTCAAAGTGGGAAGCGACAATTTCTGAACCCTTAAGGAGTGCAAATAAGTTAGCCGCAGATACTGCCTGACCTAATTGTTTACGAAGTGGTGCATGCAAATCTGGTGCAAAAACTTTGTCAGTTCCAAGTAAGCCTTCAATACTCATTGCAGTGGTGATATCAGCTGCGCTGCAAAGATTGCGCAGATCTGCAATTGCCATAATTAACATGCCAAGCATGCCATCGGTGCCATTGATTAATGCCAAGCCCTCTTTGGCTTGTAATTCAATAGGTGTAATTCCAGCTTTCTTCATTGCAATAGCTGAATCAACAATGTTTCCTGTTTCATCATGAACTTTTCCTTCACCCATCATGGCAAGTGCGCAATGTGAAAGGGGTGCTAAATCGCCACTGCAACCAAGTGAGCCAAACTCAGGAACTACTGGAGTTAGGCCAGCATTTAAGAAATCTGCATAAGTTTTTGCTAATTCATATCGCACACCGGTGCGACCAGATGTCATTGTGCGCAGGCGTAAAAAAATTAGTGCGCGAACAACTTCGCGTTCCACCGGTGCGCCAACACCTGCAGCATGTGATCTGATTAAAGATTTTTGTAATTGAACTCGATCTCCTGGCTCAATAAATTTATCGGCTAGTGCGCCAAAGCCAGTTGAAACTCCATAAATTGCTTTGCCACCCTTTGTGTAATCATCAATGTATTTGCGTGATGCATCAATTGCCTTCTTGGCTTCATCGCTTATTTCAACCTTGGCGCCATAACGAGCAACATCAATTACATCTTGAAAGCTAACACCAGATGTATTTAGTACAACTGTTTTAGATTTTTGCGCCATGTTGCCATACCTCATCTATTAAGTTAACTCCTGGCCGATAAGCCAGATGAATATAAGAACTCTCCTTCAAAATTACAAAATCTGCCGTTGCACCAGCAGCTAAATGGCCAACATCGCTTCTGCGCAGTGCTTGAGCGCCACCTTTTGTGGCTGACCAAACTGCCTGCTCTGGCGTCATAAACATCTCGCGTACTGCAAGTGCAATCATTAACGGCATGTTTGTTGTGTATGAACTTCCAGGATTGCAATCTGCAGCAAGTGCAACTGTCACACCAGCGTCAATTAATTTTCTAGCATCTGGATAAGTAGATCTAGTTGAGAACTCAGCACCAGGCAATAATGTGGCAACGGTTTTTGATCTGGCTAATTTTTCAATATCACTTTGATTAAAGTGGGAAACATGATCAACAGATGCGGCATCTAGTTCAACGCCGAGTGCAATGCCATCGCCTTGCTCTAATTGATTTGCATGCAATCTAGGTTGCAGCCCAGCTGCAATTCCTGCCTTTAAAATTTTGCGCGCTTGCTCAGTTGTCAAGGCGCCGCGATCGCAGAAAACATCTATCCACTTTGCATATGGCTTTGCCTCGGTAAGCATCTGACCACAAACTAAATCAACATAATCATCTGCTTTGCCTTTGTACTCACTTGGCACAACATGAGCGCCAAGAAATGTGGTCTCCGTTGTTAATTGCTTGGCAATTGAAAGTGATCTGACCTCATCTTTAACAGTTAAACCATACCCAGATTTAATCTCAATTGTTGTAGTTCCACTATGCAGTGCTTCATGTTGCAAGCGCCCGGCATTACTTAATAAATCACCATCGCTGGCCTTGCGAGTTAATTCAACGGTATAGGCGATGCCACCTGCTTCATACTTTTGACCAGCCATCCGAGCTGCAAACTCTTTACTGCGATCTCCGGCAAAAATTAAATGATTGTGTGAATCAACAAAACCAGGAATTACACACTTGCCTGATGCATCAATACTCTTTTCAGCACCTGGTGAACTTTCTGAAGCACCAACCCATTTCACCTTGCCAGATTCAATAAGAATTGCGGCATTTTCAATTAAACCAAGTGGTGTGCCATCTACCTCTGAATTGTTAGTAACAAGCAGGCCAATATTTTTAATCAGTGTTTGTGACATTTTGTTACTTTGTTATTTAATTCTTTATTCAGTATCCAACATTGGAATATGCACATGCTTTTCGCGAGCAGTTGTATCTGCAATCTCATAACCTGAATCCACATGGCGAATAACACCCATGCCTGGATCATTTGTTAATACGCGAGCTAATTTTTGTGCAGCAAGTGGTGTGCCATCTGCAACAGATACTTGGCCGGCGTGAATTGAGCGACCCATGCCAACGCCACCACCATGATGAATTGAAACCCAAGATGCACCAGATGCCACATTCACCATTGCATTAAGCAATGGCCAATCTGCAATTGCATCAGAGCCATCTAGCATTGATTCAGTTTCACGGTATGGAGATGCAACTGAACCACAATCTAAATGATCGCGGCCAATCACAATTGGCGCCTTAACTTCACCTTTTGCAACTAAATCATTAAATGCAAGCCCTGCTTTATCTCGCTCGCCATAACCTAACCAACAAATTCGAGCTGGTAATCCTTGGAAGGCAACCTTTTCTTGCGCCATCGTGATCCAACGATGCAGCGCTTCATTTTCTGGAAACAAATCAAGAACTGCTTTATCGGTGCGATAAATATCTTTTGGATCTCCAGATAGAGCTGCCCAACGAAATGGACCTTTACCTTCACAAAATAAGGGACGAATATAAGCCGGAACAAAACCGGGAAATGCGAAGGCCCGTTTGAATCCACCTTGTCGTGCTTCATCACGAATTGAATTACCGTAATCAAATACTTCAGCACCTTTATCCATAAAGCCAACCATTGCTTCAACATGTTTTGCCATTGCCTCTTGGCTGCGCTTAGTGAAATCTTCAGGGTTATCTTTGGCTAATTGCGCTGCATCCTCATAAGCAACACCAATTGGAATATAAGAAAGTGGATCATGTGCAGATGTTTGATCGGTAACGATATCAATTGCCACATCCATATTTAATAACTTAGGAAAAACCTCAGCTGCATTACCTACTAGGCCAACAGATAATGGTTTGCCAGCACTTTTGGCTTTTAAACAACGAGTGATTGCATCATCAATGTTGTCTGCAATCTCATCTAAATATCTAGTTTGAATTCGCTTTTCTAATCTGGTCTTATCAATATCAACAACTAAACAAACGCCACCGTTCATTGTTACAGCAAGTGGTTGGGCGCCACCCATGCCACCACAGCCACCAGTTAAAGTTAAGGTGCCCTGTAATGTTCCGTTAAATCTCTTATTAGCTACTGCAGCAAATGTTTCATATGTGCCTTGCAAAATTCCTTGAGTGCCAATGTAAATCCAAGAACCAGCTGTCATCTGGCCATACATCGTTAAACCAAGTTGTTCTAACCGACGAAACTCTGGCCAGTTAGCCCAATCTCCTACCAAGTTTGAGTTAGCGATTAATACGCGCGGTGCCCATTCATGAGTTTGAAATACACCAACAGGTTTTCCGGATTGCACAAGCATTGTTTCATCATTTTTTAAATTAGTTAGTGTTTTAACAATTGCATCAAAGGATTGCCAATTTCGCGCAGCTTTTCCAGGACCACCATAAACAACCAAGTTCTCTGGATGTTCTGCAACTGCTGGATCTAAATTGTTATGCAGCATGCGAAGTGCTGCTTCTTGTCCCCAACCCTTAGCGGTTAATTTGTTTCCAGTTGCTGCGTGTAATACGCGAGAGGTGTCGGTGATCAT
>WLQA01000057.1 GCA_009698515.1 Actinomycetota bacterium | reverse complement strand
GTAAGCCGGTCCTGAGCCACTTAAGGCGGTAACTGCATCCTGTTGAGATTCAGGAACTGCAACCACTAATCCACTTCCTGATAATAATTTTGTCGCTAGTTCTAAATCTTCTGCCGATGCGTATTTTCCGGCAGAGATAGCAGCAACACCTCTCCCAATCTGTGCAGGAGTATTTGGCATAACGCGAATAACAGGATTTTTCTGAACAATGATTTTTTCTATAAATTCACTTTTCTTGCCAGCTGCAATTGAGATTAATAGCACGCTCTCTTTTAAATTGCCTTTTAGCTTCTCGAGCAGATCCGATAAATCCTGTGGTTTAACCGCTAAAAATACAACTTCACAATCTTGGCCGATCTCATTAATTCCTTTTAGATTTACACCAAATTTTGTCGCCACTTCACTTGCTTTATCTGGCATTTTTTCATAAACACAGATCTGGCTTGGCTTAATCCCAGAAGTTAACATGCTCTTTATTAATGCAGATCCCATAACGCCGGCACCAATAAAGCCAATACATTTATTAGTAACTTCAGTGCTCATTTGCTAAGCCTATCCAATTACTCTTAAAGCAACCTTAGGGCTTATCCTTATCCGCTATGGCTACCAAAGAGATCAAATCAAAATTATCTAAGAATGAAGTAGCCCCTGGCTTTGCCCGTGATTGGCTTGAATTTACCGATCCAGCTGATCCTGAGAATATTTATAAATGTGATTTAACTTGGCTTACTTCTTACTGGCAATGTATTTATGGCAATGGTTGCTGTGGAATTGATGAAGGAAAACCAGATGCGGGATGTTGCTCAGACGGTGCTTACTACTCAGATAAAGAGGATGAAGCACGAACTTTAAAGGCGGCTAAGAAATTAACTAAAGATATGTGGCAATTTTATGATGAGGCTAGAGCAAATAAAAAAGGTGGCTCACTTCGTATTTCTGAGATTGGGTTAGATAAAGATCGTAAAACGAGAAAGGTTAAGGACTCTTGTATCTTCCTTAATCGAAAAGATTTTGCAGGTGGTCCAGGTTGTGCACTTCACGGATTGGCAATTAAAGAGGGTGTGCACTTTGTGGAAACTAAACCTGATGTTTGTTGGCAATTACCGCTTCGCCGAACATTTGAAAAGCGCGAGATGGGTGATAACGAATTAACTGTCACAGTAATTGGTGAGTATGAACGCCAAGCATGGGGCGAAGGCGGAAATGATTTCAATTGGTATTGCACAAGTAATACTGAAGCACACACTGGTAAAGAACCAGTTTATGTTTCCAGTAAAAATGAATTAGTGGCAATGATGGGTGAGGCTGGATACGCAGAACTTGCCAAACACTGTGACGGTCGCATGAAAGCAATTGCGCTAACGCAGAAAGAGCAGAAGAAGCGAGAATTACCGTTATTTGTTATTCATCCCGCAACTAAAGCTGTTCAAAACCAGCGTTAGTCAGCGCTAGCCATTAGATTTCCCTCATGGCAAAGGCACCTGCAAAAGATCCATTCCGTTGCGTTGAGTGTGGTTGGACTGCAACTAAATGGGTTGGACGTTGTGGTGAATGCCAAGCTTGGGGAACTGTCGAAGAGATGGCAGCACCAAAAAAACTTTCATTAGTTGCAGGCCATGTAACAACAGCTGCAAAACCAATTGGTGATGTTGATTTAGCAAGTGCAAAGGCACGCACAAGTGGTGTTGGCGAATTAGATCGCGTCCTTGGCGGCGGCCTTGTTCCAGGTGCAGCAATTCTTCTTGCCGGTGAACCTGGTGTTGGAAAATCTACTCTGCTACTTACAGTCGCTGCTGAAACAGCTAAACAAGGAATGCTTGCCCTTTATATCTCTGGTGAAGAATCAGCCTCACAAGTTCGCTTGCGCGCCGAACGGTTAAATGCAATTGATAAAAATCTTTGGCTTGCTGCTGAGTCCGATCTTGGTGCGGTAATTGCCCACATTGATTCAGTTAAACCAGAGTTATTAATAATTGACTCAATCCAAACAATTTCTAGCAGCACCGTCGATGGTGCACCTGGTGGTGTCACGCAGGTTCGCGAGATTGCAGCAGCGCTAATTCGTATCGCTAAAGAAAGATCAATTACCTTAGTTTTAGTTGGCCATGTAACAAAGGATGGCTCAATTGCAGGTCCACGATTACTTGAACACTTAGTTGATGTAGTTCTTAACTTTGAAGGTGAGCGTCACTCCAGACTTCGTTTAATTCGTGCCATTAAAAACCGCTTCGGTGCATCAGATGAGGTCGGATGTTTTGATTTAAATGACACCGGAATTGTTGGGCTTCCCGATCCAACCGGTTTATTTACATCTCGTCACACCGATCCAGTTCCTGGAACATGTGTAACGGTTGCACTTGAAGGCCGCCGCGCATTACTTGCAGAGGTTCAATCATTAGTAAGTGCTGGCAATTCAGATGGCCGCGATTGGGGAAACTCTCGCCGGGTAACAAGTGGTTTAGATAATGCCCGCACATCAATGACTCTTGCAGTACTTGAATTACGTGCTGGAATTAAAATCTCGGGCCGTGATGTTTATGTAGCAACAGTTGGCGGCATGAAAATTACTGAACCATCTGCTGATCTTGCAGTTGCCTTATCAGTTGCATCGGCAGCAAAAGGTTTAGCACTTCCTGCAGATTTAGTTGCAATTGGTGAGGTTGGTTTAGCTGGTGAAATTCGTAAAGTGACTGGTGTTACGCAACGAGTTCAAGAAGCAGCAAGACTTGGATTTAAACGCGCAATTGTGCCAATGGGAAGTGATTTAAAGATTGCTGGAATGGAAATACTAGAAGCTGCTCGGTTAGAACAAGCAATTTCTAAATTAAAGATTAATTAGCCGCTTCAGCTAAATCGCCAGGAGTATCTGGCAGATCAGCCTTTGCTGCTCCTTTAAATGTAAAGGTAGCTGCATCAGTATCGTCAGAAACATCAACTAATACGATTTCGCCAGCCTTTAATTCACCAAACAACATCTTTTCAGATAGCGCATCTTCTAGTTCGCGTTGAATTGTGCGACGAAGTGGACGTGCACCAAGAACTGGGTCGTAACCACGCTTTGCAAGAAGTGATTTAGCAGCGGTAGTTAATTCAATTCCCATATCTTTTGCACGCAAACGCTCATCTAGGTTTGCAACCATCAGATCAACAATCTGAACAATCTCTGATTCAGTTAATTGATGGAATACAACAATGTCATCGATGCGGTTTAGGAATTCAGGACGGAAGTGAGTCTTTAGCTCATCTCCTACCTTTGCCTTCATGCGCTCGTAATTGCCCATTGCATCTTCAACATTGGCAAAGCCAAGTGAAAGTGATTTAGAGATATCGCGAGTTCCCAGGTTTGTTGTCATGATGATGATTGTGTTCTTGAAATCAACAACACGTCCTTGTGAATCAGTTAAGCGACCATCTTCTAGTACTTGTAATAGTGAGTTGAAGATATCTGGGTGTGCTTTTTCAATTTCATCAAATAACACAACAGAGAATGGACGACGACGTACCTTCTCAGTTAATTGGCCACCCTCGTCATATCCAACATAACCAGGAGGTGCTCCAAATAATCGAGATGCAGTGTGCTTCTCTGAGTACTCAGACATATCCAATTGAATTAATGCATCTGCATCACCAAATAAGAATTGCGCAAGTGTGCGAGATAGCTCTGTCTTACCAACACCAGATGGACCAGCAAAGATAAATGATCCGCCCGGACGCTTTGGATCTTTTAATCCAGCACGTGTGCGGCGAATTGCTTGAGCTAATGCTTTGATCGCTTGGTTTTGTCCGATTACACGCTTATGAAGTTCATCCTCCATGCGAAGTAAACGAGCAGTTTCTGCTTCAGTTAATTTAAATACTGGAATACCAGTTGCAATAGAAAGGACTTCTGCGATTAACTCTTCATCTACCTCAGCGACAACATCAAGATCGCCAGCCTTCCAATTCTTTTCTTTGTCAGCTTTTTCCGCAATTAAAGATTTTTCTTTATCGCGAAGTGATGCTGCTTTTTCAAAATCCTGACCATCAATTGCTGACTCTTTTTCTTTACGAGCATCTGCAATCTTGTCATCAAACTCGCGAATTTCAGGCGGCACAGTCATGCGACGAATACGAAGACGTGAGCCAGCCTCATCAATTAAATCAATTGCTTTATCTGGTAATTGACGATCTGAAACATAACGATCAGCAAGAGTTGCTGCTGAGACTAGTGCGCCATCTGAGATTGAAACTTTATGGTGTGATTCATAGCGATCGCGCAGGCCTTTTAGAATTTCAATGGTGTGTGCAACAGTTGGAGCAGCAACTTGAATTGGTTGGAAACGACGTTCTAGCGCTGCATCTTTTTCAAGATGTTTGCGGTACTCATCAAGTGTGGTTGCACCAATTGTCTGTAACTCACCGCGAGCCAGCATTGGCTTAAGAATTGAAGCCGCATCAATTGCACCTTCAGCAGCGCCAGCGCCAACTAGAGTGTGAATTTCATCGATAAACAAAACAATATCCCCACGTGTGCGAATCTCTTTTAATACCTTCTTTAAGCGCTCTTCAAAATCACCACGGTAACGAGATCCAGCAACAAGTGCGCCAAGATCTAGTGAGTAAAGTTGTTTATCTTTTAATGTTTCAGGAACATCACCCTTAACAATTGCTTGTGCTAAACCTTCAACAACTGCAGTCTTACCAACACCTGGTTCACCAATTAATACTGGATTGTTCTTGGTACGACGAGATAAAACCTGCATTACGCGCTCGATCTCTTTTTCGCGACCAATTACAGGATCTAATTTTCCTTCACGTGCTGCTTGTGTGAGGTTGCGACCGAATTGATCAAGAACCAATGATGTTGATGCTTGTCCTTCAGCTGGTCCACCTGCAGCAACCGCTTCTTTGCCTTGGTATCCAGAAAGTAATTGAATAACTTGTTGACGTACGCGAGAGAGGTCAGCGCCAAGCTTTACAAGAACTTGCGCAGCAACGCCTTCGCCTTCGCGAATTAAACCTAAAAGAATATGTTCTGTGCCAATGTAGTTATGGCCTAGTTGTAGTGCTTCACGCAGTGAAAGTTCTAGAACTTTTTTAGCACGTGGCGTGAATGGAATATGTCCAGATGGTGCTTGTTGTCCTTGACCAATAATCTCTTCAACTTGTGCACGTACAGCTTCAAGTGAAATACCAAGTGATTCCAAACCTTTTGCAGCAACGCCTTCGCCTTCATGAATTAGGCCAAGCAGAATGTGTTCGGTACCGATGTAATTGTGGTTAAGCATGCGTGCTTCTTCTTGCGCCAACACAACAACGCGGCGAGCACGATCGGTAAACCGTTCAAACATCGAATCAACCTTTCTTAACGTTGATAACTAGCGGTAAGCCTATAACTTGAGTACGACCTAACGCACATCCATTTTGGCCGTCTAGATATAGAGCGGATCTGGCAGATATAACCCCAAATAGCGGAGATTTATGCCCGGAATGCTTAGAGAATTTTGAGCATGCGGGTGTTGCCCAAGGTGTTGGGCTTCACAGATTCTAGGTCCAAGAATTCAGCTACACCTTCATCGTAGGAACGAATCATTTGTTCATAAACATCAGGTGCAACAGGAGTTCCTTGAATCTCT
>WLQA01000056.1 GCA_009698515.1 Actinomycetota bacterium | reverse complement strand
TTAGCTAAATAATTAGCAGAAAGTATTGCAACCTTCGTTGCCTTTGTTAAACCAGATCCACCCATCATGCGGATATACATCCAACTAATTGGCAAAATTGAAGCCGATCCGTAAGGTGCACTAGATACCGGCCCTGGTCCTGTAGTCGGCCCAGCTAATTTATCTGCTGGATGATTTGGCAAGAAAGGTGCAAGATGTGCACGCGCAATTACTGGACCAACACCTGGTCCTCCCCCTCCATGCGGAATGCAAAATGTTTTATGCAGATTTAAATGAGATACATCAGCTCCGAATTTACCTGGCTTTGCTAAACCAACTAACGCATTTAAATTAGCGCCATCAACATAAACCTGACCACCAGCATCATGAATTAAAGAACATATTTCACCAATTGCCTCTTCAAAAACTCCATGTGTAGATGGATAAGTTACCATCAATGCCGCTAGTGAATCTGAGTATTGCGCTATTTTCTCCTTTAAATCAGATACGGAAACATTTCCCATCTCGTCACAGGAAATAACCACTACTTTCATGCCGGCCATTACAGCGCTAGCAGCGTTGGTGCCATGAGCACTAGATGGAATCAAACAAATATCTCGTGCACTTTCGCCTTTGTGATCTAGATAATTTCTAATAGCCAATAAACCGGCAAATTCTCCCTGCGAACCAGCATTTGGTTGTAATGAAACAGCGTCATAACCAGTAACTGAAATTAACCATTGACTTAATTGATCGATTAATTTGCGATAACCCTTTGTTTGTTGCGTTGGCGCAAATGGATGGATATTTGCAAACTCTGGCCAAGTTACAGGAATCATCTCTGAAGTAGCGTTTAATTTCATAGTACAAGAGCCCAATGGAATCATCGTTCTATCTAAAGCTAGATCTCTGTCAGATAAAGTTCTGATATATCTCAACATTGCTGTCTCTGAATGATTGGTATTAAACATCGGATGTATTAAAAACTTTGTACTGCGATTCTCCACAGTGGTTAGTTTTTCTGAACTCCTAGTAATTCCAAAAATCTGATAGATCGATGCTAGATCAGATTCAGTAGTTGTTTCATCGATAGATATGGCAATTGATTTATTTGAAACAACTCTGATATTAAAACCTGAACTTTCAAACTTGTTCACCAATTCAGTGGAATCAATATCATCTACTCTTACGGTATCGAAAATATTTTGATCGCTGACCTTAAAACCGCTCTTTTTTAGCACTGCCCTTAGATTCAATGCCTGATGGTTTATTTGGCTCGCAATATTTCGCAAACCTTCTGGTCCATGCCACATTGCATAAAAAGCTGATATCACTGCAAGTAATACTTGTGCGGTACAAATATTTGAGGTGGCCTTATCGCGTCTAATATGTTGTTCTCTCGTTTGCAGAGCCAATCTAAAGGCGGGATTGCCATGAGCATCTATGGATTGACCAACTAATCTGCCGGGAATAGATCTTTCTAATCCATTTCGCACAGCCATAAATCCTGCATGAGGTCCACCAAATCCCATGGGAACACCAAATCTTTGTGCGCTTCCAACTGCGATATCAGCACCCATATCCCCTGGTGATTTAAGAAGTGTTAATGCCAATAAATCACAATCAATAATGGCAAGTGCACCTGCTGATTTAATCTTATTAATGGCTGAGTCTAAATTCTTAATCTCACCTGTTGAATTTGGATAGGCCAAGATCGCGCCGTAGAAGAGTTCATCAAATTTATATGATTCAACATCAATTTCTTTTACTTGAATTTTCAACGGTTTTGCTCTTGTGGCAATAACTGCTTTTACATGTTCATGCAAATCTTGATCAATTAAAAATATTGCATCATCACTTCCCTGCCAAAACCTTCGAGCTAAAGTTAAACTCTCCGCGGCAGCAGTCGCCTCATCCAACATCGATGCATTTGCAATTGGCAACCCGGTTAAATCAGAGATCGCAGTTTGGAATGCGAAAATTGCTTCTAATCGCCCTTGTGAAATTTCTGGTTGATAAGGTGTGTAAGCGGTATACCAAGCCGGATTTTCCAAAATATTTCTTAAAACAACAGGTGGAATTATTGTTCCATAATAACCATTACCGATTAATGATTTAAGAACCTTATTCTCTTGGGCAATTGATTTAATTTCTGCAATAGCATCTGTCTCTGAAATCGCCTCCGGCAATGATTTCTCAATTTCGCCAGTTAATAAGATGTTTTTAGGTACTACCGCTTGAATAAAGGAATCTAAATCTGCGTAACCCATTTCCATGAGCATGGATTTAATTTGATAATCATTGGGACCAATGTGGCGGTCAACAAAGCTCTTTCGTAAATCCACACTATCCCCCAATTATGAGTTTTACAGGGGGAAGAGTATTAGTTTTTAGGCGCCTTTGCGCTTTCTGCGTTCGGCTAACTCGTCGTTACTTTCACCACTTGAAACCAGGGATCCATCCTCAGTGCTCTCTCCCTGCAGAGTGGAAAGTGAACCTTCTACCTCATGCCAAACTTTTCCAATTGCGATACCAAATACACCTTGACCACCTTGTAGAAGATCAACGATGTCATCAGCACTTGTGCATTCATAAATTGAAGCACCGTCGCTCATCAATGTAATGCTTTCTAAATCAGAAATTCCAGTGCTTCTTAAATGTTCAACCGCTGTTCTAATGTTCTGAAGTGAAACACCCGTATCAAGTAAACGTTTAACAATTTTTAAAACCAAAATATCTCTAAAACCGTAAAGTCTGGCTGAACCAGAACCAGCTGCACCTCGAACACTAGGTTCAACTAATCCAGTACGTGCCCAATAATCTAATTGTCGATATGAAATTCCAGCAGCTACACATGCGGTTGCACCGCGATAACCGATCTCAGGGGATGTATTCATGGGGACTCGATTCTAGGGGGAAGGCTTAATTGTAGAAGTTGCCGGCTTGTTCCAGGCTCATTGACACGAATATATCTACCTCAACTTGAGAGTTTATCGGCTGCGTTGGCAGGGTACTCATAGCGCTTACGCCAAGAAATCTTCCGGGTTAATCTCATCTAGGAACTCTTTGAATCTCTCTATTTCATCCTCAGATTGATCAGGGATCTCTATTCCAGCCTCTTTCAGTAACTCTTCACTAGCCAAAATCGGTGATCCAGTTCGAAGCGCTAGGGCGATGGCATCACTAGGTCTTGCAGAAATACTCTCCCCTGCCGCAAAATTTAGCTGCGCATAAAAAACACCATCTTTAATCTCAGTCAAGTAAACAGTTTGCAGTTTTGCATTTAAAGAATCAAGCACGGTTTTAAAGAGGTCATGAGTTAAAGGTCTTGGAGGTGCAACCTCCTGTTGGGCAAAAGCTATCGCGGTTGCTTCAACTGCGCCTAACCAGATCGGCAGATACCGCACACCATCTAACTCTTTTAATAGAACAATTGGTTGATTTGATGGCATCTCGACTCTAACGCCCATCACTTCAACTGGATGGTATGTACTCATTTTCTAAATCTATTTAGAACGGTGCAAGCCGGAGCGAACCAAACTGGCATGCAATCTGATCGACAATGAAGCAATCTCTCTTTCTACCTCATCTGCCTTTGCTTTTGCCTCTGTGCCTTTTTGACTACGAATAGGTGTTGTAACTTGCTCAACCAAACCTATCTCTCTATCGGCAGCTGTTTTGAAAGCTCGTAAATGTCTGGCACCAATACCAAATGCGGAAATAGCTACAACGATCTTTGCGATCGCCAGTGAATCCGCATCGTAATGACGTCCTCGAATAGTGATCAGGCCGTAAGACTCTAATTCGGAAAGCTGATCTTCTGATATTTCAGAGGCGCTTATTAATTCTGTTCTGGTTAGCCTTAGATCTTGATCATCTGGAAAAGTATTTGCGGTCAATACACCATCTTGCGTAGCCAAGCGAGGTGTGGCAACTCCTCCAACTGCAGAAGCTGGGGTTAAGCCGCGATCTAAAGCATCCAAATTCTCTTTGATTACTCGCAATGGTAAGTATTGATCTCGTTGTGCCAGCAAAACAAAACGCAATCTTTCTAAATCTGTGTTTGTAAATTTTCGGTATCCACTTGGCGTGCGTTGCGGCTCGATCAATCCTTCAGATTCTAGAAAACGAATCTTGGAGATTGTAATATCGGAAAATTCATTGCGTAATTTACTGAGAACTTCTCCAATGCTCAGATAAGCACGAACTGGAACGGCCATTATTTATCTCCTATAAACAAAGTTAAGTGGAATTTTCCGATTTGAATCTCATCTCCGGCAGATAAATTAACTTCTCGGGTAGCAACAGCATTGACGTAAGTACCATTTAAACTTCCAAGATCTTTTATCTTAAATCCATCTGATCTAGTTATAACCGCATGAGATCTTGAAACTGTAATATCATCCAAGGAGATATCATTATTTAATTCACGCCCGATTTTTATCGAATCACTATCTAACAAATACCTTGAACCTACGCCGGCACCCTTTAATACGATCAAAATTCCACTCTTCGCGGGTAAAGCATCAATTACGCTTACTTCATCAGCATTAAGCTGATTGCGTAAATCTGCAATTTTTGTTTCGGAAGGAATCGCACGAAGTTGTCGTAAGTTCAATGTTGAGGTTAAGTCCTTTGGCGGAAGAGCTTTATCTGCCATACCCACCTCCATCAGGATCAACTAGAGGCTGACACTATTGCCACGGCGGGCAATGGTCAAGCGGTAAGTTTTTGGTAATCGGCTGCCGATAATAATGTTGTTAGATCAAAATCAGGTGAAATCTCGATTTCGGCAATCCACCCGGAGCCATAAGGATCGGTATTTATTTTCTCTGGTGAAGCATCTAGCTCCGAATTAATTTTAATTATCTTGCCGGAAATAGGTGCATAAATTTCAGAGACAGATTTGGTTGATTCAACCTCTCCACACACTGATTCGTATTTAACAGCTGAATCTAATTTAGGTAATTGAATATACACAATATCTCCCAATGCAGATTGTGCGTAATCAGTAATACCAATTCGGTAGAGATTGCCCCCTAACGATTCAACCCACTCATGCTCTTTAGTGTAAGAAAGATTTGCTGGAGTGTTCGACATAATTTAGCCTCGCTTGCCTTTTTTAATTATCTCAATACCCCGATATAAATATTGAATTCCGGTGTAAAAATACAATGCTACGCCCCATATTGCAAATGCCCATCCGGCGGCAAAACTCGCCTCTCCAATAAATGATAAATCCTGCAATAACAATAATGGGAAGGCGTACAGCAGGTTAAAGGTAGCTGCTTTTCCCAAAAATGTTACCTCTGCAAATGGCAGTTTTTTTATCCTTTGAATCAGAACCAGGATGAATAAAATCAGATCGCGCAGAATTAACGCTACGATTAATTGCCAGGATAAATAATCTCGGAGTGCAAATGCGATCAAAATCGCTCCAATGTAAAGCCGATCCACTGTTGGATCAAATTTCGCGCCGAATTCAGATGTTTGATTTAATGCACGGGCGACCTTGCCATCCAAATAATCGGTCACTCCGCCTATAGCAATAATGAAAAAACTGATTACTGGTTTATCTGCTACTAAAAAGAAGTAAAGAAAGATTGGAACGCCAGCAGCTCGCAGTAAAGTTAATAAATTCGGTATTG
>WLQA01000055.1 GCA_009698515.1 Actinomycetota bacterium | reverse complement strand
TTATAAAGTGGATATTGAATAATTAATCTAGATAGAAATAGTCCTACCCAAATCCAGCCAGCATTCATGTAAGCGCGCAAACGCTTTGGATCTTTGCGCCAAAGTAGGTTCTCTCCCAATATAGGACCAAGCATTACTCCTAATATCGGCCATTTAATTAAATTAGTAAGTGCATAAAGTGCGCCATACCCAATATTTATCCATAAGCCAGGCAGATAAAAATCAGCGGCATTTCCACTTTTGCGAGAAATAAAGGCACAAATTGCAACGCCAATTAATCCAGAAAATGCATGTTGCAAAGTTTCACGTTTGATTAATCGGTAAAAAGTAAGGGTGACGGAAAGGGTCAATGCTGCCCATACTGCAGTATTTATATTTTGTTTTGATATGTTAAATACAATTAAAAATATTAATGAAGGAAGACCTGAATCAATTAAACCGCGCTTGCCACCAAGTGCGCCGATGATTTTATCTTTATCTTGTGCATGTCCGTCGTAACTCATGCCCCGGTTGATCCAAATCCACCAGCTGCTCGTTGCGAACCTGGTAATTCCGAAACCTCTACAAATTGCGCATTCTCTACCTTTTGAATTACTAACTGAGCAATTCGGTCACCTTTTTTAAATGAAACTGCTTGGGTTAAATCATGATTTATCAGGATGACTTGAAGTTCACCGCGATACCCAGCGTCGACTGTCCCTGGTGTATTAACCATTGAGATGCCATCTTTAATTGCTAGTCCAGATCGAGGATGAACAAAGGCAGCGTAACCATTAGGAAGTGCGATGCTTATTCCAGTTGGAATTAATCTTCGCTCACCTGGATTTATTGTGAAATCAATCGTTGTTGTCAGATCAGCGCCGGCATCCCCGCCCTTTGCATACCTTGGCATGGGCACCGAGGAATCTAATCTCTTAATTAAAACTTGTACCTGGCTCATGGGTTGATATCAAATTCTGGATCGACAAATGCCATAAGACCCGGATGCTTTTTCAAATGCTCTTTGTAATCATCAGTTAAATTGTTAATGAAATGCTGCATCGGCACCGCAATAAAAATAGCGGCCGCCTTTACTGCAATTTCACCTTCGGCGCTATCTAATCTGCCTTCAGCTTCGACATATATTTTGCGGCCAGATTGTCCAGTTATGCGTGCATTAATAAACAAGGTTCTGCCCATTGGTACCGGCATCAGAAAATCTGTTTCTAATCTTCCAGTCACCGCTGGAGTTCGGATTAACCACATTAACTTTCCCATTGCTTCATCAAAAGCTAGTGATAACAGACCGCCATGGGCTAAGCCTGGTGCACCTTGATGATTTTCAGTGACGGTAAAGCTGCCAGTTAAATCCAATCCAGTACCAGCTATTGCTGTGAAATGTAATCCGGTTTTGTGTAATTCACCGCAACCAAAACAATGACCAAAGTGCGACGGGATTTTGCTACCAATGGCTGGAGCTTTGGGGTGGCGCACCGGCATTGTCGCATCGGCTGGTGGTGTGGTTGATGCAATTCTGCTCATGGAGTAAGCGTATCCTTTCTTCATATATGAGTGCTGATTCAAAACCTAAAACTTATTTTGAGCAGATCTCCTGGGGTATCTGGGTCTGGTTATTTATGGCGCTCATCTGCGCCTCTATCTATCTGGCAATTTGGGCACCACTTGGTAATACAGCTGCGATAGTAATCACAGTAATCTCAATTATTGGTTTTTACTTCTTATCATTAAAAATGCAAACTACAACTTTTATTCAAGGTGGATACCTTTATGTTAACCAAGCAAAAATAGATTTAAAATATATAAAATCTGCAACCGCATTAAATGAGGGTGAGTTCAAAAGAGCCGCAGGTATTGATGCTGATCCGGCCGCATTTATTGCAATGAATTTTTGGGTGAAAACCGGAGTTAAGGTTGCGTTACAGGATAAAAATGATCCAACTCCATATTGGTTAATATCTTCCAGAAAAGCTACAGAGTTGGTTAAAGCACTTTCTTAATTGTCAACTAAGAAAATTTAGTCGCAATCCTTACAAATTGCCTTTGCGCCTTCGCCCTTTGCCTTTTGATTTATGTGTTTAACCAAGAAACATTTATTGCAAGTAAATTCATCCTCTTGTTTAGGCACAACCTTCAGCGCAAGCTCTTCGCCAGATAGATCAGCACCAGGTAGCTCAAGATTTTCAGCTGCCTCTTCTTCATCAATATCAACCTGTCCAGATTGCGCATCAGCGCGTCTGGCCTTTAACTCTTCAAGTGATTCCTCATGTAACTCTTCATCGGTTTTTCTGGGGGTGTCGTAATCAGTTGCCATCTTTGCACCTCCTTTTAAATCTCAATTTAAATCTCTATAAAGCATTAAGTAATGCTCTAACTTGGGCGGATAATCCCCTAAAACTCGGCTCAGTGCCTACTCAACCGCAGGCGTGTCGCAATTATTCCTCTGTTAGTGCTTGTGTGCGACGCTCAGCCTCTTTTATGCGCCACTTTTCAATCTCACCATGATTTCCAGAAAGCAAAATTGCTGGCACATCTAATCCTCGCCAATTAGCAGGCTTCGTGTAACTTGGATATTCAACTAATGATCCATCTTTATTTGTGAGTGTATGACTCTCCTCTTTTAATGAATCAGGATTTCCAAGTACACCGGGTATTAATCTGGCAGTTGCTTCCACTATCACCATTGTTGCAACCTCCCCGCCGCCTAAAACATAATCACCAATAGAAACTTCGTGAACTGTAAAATTACTTTTGCTCGCATAATATTGTGAAACTCTGGCATCAATGCCTTCATACCGACCGCATGCAAAAATCAAATTGTTTTTGCTCGCAAAATTCTTGGCCATCTTCTGGTCAAATTTCTTTCCAGCTGGAGTTAATACAATTAAATCAAAATGTTCCGAGGACTCACTTACCTCATCAATTGCTAGCCCCCAAGGTTGTGGTGACATAACCATGCCAGCACCACCACCGTATGGCGTGTCATCAACAGAATGGTGCACATCGTCTGTGTGCTTGCGCAAGTCATGGATATTAATTTCGATTAAACCTTTTTCTTGAGCTTTACCGAGCAGCGATAATTCAAGTGGTTTTAAATACTCTGGAAAGATAGAGATGATATTAATTTTCAACATCTAATAACCCTTCCGGTGGATTAATCACAATTATTTTATTGGCGATATCAATTGAGAGAATAATCTGCTTCACCATAGGAATCAACACTTCACCTTTTTGAGTTGATACGGCGAGTAAATCTTGACCAGGCAGTGCAACCACCTCAGTAACAGCGCCAACTATCTCACCATCACTCAATTTAACTTGAGCGCCAATTAATTGTTGAAAGTGATACTCACCAGGTTGATTTTGTTCAGTATCTACCTCTGCATGAAGTAGCAGATCCTTTAACTCTTCAACTTGATTACGATCAGATACGCCTGCAAATGTAAGCAACAAGATTTGATTATGCCAACGATTGCCGGTGATTTTTAACTTACGACCGGTGTCAGTCGTTAATTCTTCGCCAATTGCAAAACGTTGTTCTGGATTATCGGTGCGAACTTCAATTGTTGCTTCGCCTTGAACACCATGTGCGCGGCCAATTCGACCTACGACAAGTTGCAAATTACCGACCCTCGTCTGCCTCGATTAAATCAACACGAACTGATCTTCCAGCGATTGCACTAACAACTGTGCGAAGAGCACGTGCAGTACGACCGTTTCGACCAATTACCTTGCCAATATCTTCAGGGTGAACGCGAACCTCAAGTGTTGTGCCACCGCGATGATTTTTCTCGGTGATAACAACCTCTTCAGGATTATCGACAATACCTTTAACTAAATGTTCTAGTGCTTCGTCGATCATAATTACTCTGCAGTTGTTTCAGCTGGTGCATCTGCAACAACCTCTGGTGCATCTGCAACAACCTCTGGTGCAACTTCAGCAACTGCTGGCACAACTTCTTCACTCGCTACTGGGGCTAGAACCTCTGCCTCAGCACTTTGAGTTACTGGCACGGACTCTTCAACAACAGCTGGAGCACTCTTTGCCGCTAATTTCTCTGCAGCCTTCTTCTTCAATGTTGTTGCGCCATCTGCTGGCTCATTCATCGCTTCTTTAACAGCAGCTTCATAAGCAACGCGCTTATCAATACGTGCTGGAATAGTTTTTAATGTTCCCTCTGTACCTGGCAAACCATGTGCCTTTTGGTAATCACCTGTGATCTTAAGAAGTGCAGTTACTGCTTCAGTTGGTTGTGCACCAACACCTATCCAATATTGGATTCGCTCTGAGTTAACTTCAATTAATGATGGCTCAGATGCTGGTGAGTAACGACCAACCTCTTCGATCGCCTTTGAGTTACGAGCAGAACGTGAATCGGCAATAACAATACGAAAATGTGGTGTGCGAATCTTTCCAAGACGCATCAACTTAATCTTTACTGACACAAAACTCCCTGTAAAAAATAATCGGTAGTGATCTAGTAGTAAACAGCGGGGGCGTTTACCAATTAGTACAACCTGCGGATAAATATTGCTACGGGTTAGAGGGTCCCATTAGCAGGAGGCCAATCTTGCCAGCACTGCCCAATAATCCAAAATTGCAGGCTTACAAACCTTCTTCAGCTGCCCGTTTGGCTGGATTTCCAGATCTAGATTTCTTCTTCGCTGGCGGATTATTTTTTGCAATTTTTGGCATGCTGTTCATGCCAGCCATGCCAGGAATTGTTCCCATGCCAGGAATCGATGGCATTGCGCCATTACGCATTTGCTTCATTACCTTTTGGGCTTGTGAAAATCTTTCCACTAAAGAATTAATCTCACTTATTGCTCTGCCACTTCCGCGAGAAATTCTTGCTCTTCTAGAACCATTTAATACTTTAGGATTATTTCTCTCAAGTGGAGTCATAGATTCGATAATCGCTCGAGTTCGCACCAATTCACCCTCATCAAAATTTTCCATTTGCTTCTTCATTGCACCAGCGCCAGGAAGTAAGCCCATTAATTTGCTCATGCTTCCCATATTTTTCATAGCCTCTAGCTGTGAAAGAAAATCTTCAAATGTGAAATCCTCACCACTTATAAATTTGCCTTCTAACTTCGCTGCCGTATCTCCAGACATCGCTTTCTTTGCTTGTTCAGCAAGGGATGCCACATCTCCCATGCCTAATATTCGAGATGCCATCCGATCTGGATAGAACAGATCAAAATCACTTACCTTCTCGCCAGTTGCTGCGAAAATAATTGGTTTACCAGTAATTTCAACAATTGATAAGGCTGCGCCACCACGTGCATCACCATCTAATTTAGTTAAAACAACTGCATCAAATCCAACACCATCTGCAAACGCCTTCGCAGTTCTTACCGCATCTTGGCCGATCATTGCATCGACAACAAAGAAGATTTCATCTGGATTAATCGCATCTCGAACATTAATTGCCTGTTGCATTAACTCTTGATCAATACCTAGTCGGCCAGCGGTATCTACAATGACAAAATTATGAACTTTATCTTTGGCAAATTGCAGACCAGCCTTTGCAACTTTTACTGGATCGCCAACACCATTTCCTGGCTCTGGTGCAAAAACCGGAACCTTAATTGAATCGCCAACAACTTGCAGTTGCGTAACCGCATTTG
>WLQA01000054.1 GCA_009698515.1 Actinomycetota bacterium | reverse complement strand
TTCATGCCCAACAAGCCTTAACAATTTATGAAGTAGATGAAATAGGAATGGACCGGTTAGATAAATCGGTTTTAACTGCATTAGTTAAGAATTTCAATGGTGGCCCAGTTGGAGTTTCTACTTTAGCTATGGCAGTTGGTGAAGAGGTTGAAACTATTGAATCATTAGCCGAACCATTCTTGGTAAGAATGGGCTTTTTAGCTCGAACGCCTAGAGGCAGAGTTGCAACAGCAAGTGCCTGGATGCATTTAGGGATAAAACCGCCACTTTCAGTGCAAGCTGCTAATGATCCAAATCTCTTTGATATAGACCCAGATATCGCTCAGTAATACTTTTACATCCTTAAATCCTTGCGATCAGACACGAGGATTTCCTCAAAGTTGGACGGGCATCTAGAATTACGCCTCATGTCCGCAAATAAATCTGCTCACACGCAATCACGCTCACTTAGAACCATCTCCATATTACTTCTGGTGATAGTTGGATTTTCTGGTTTAGCAGTTATACAAGGAGCAACCTCATTTAAATTAGGTTTGGATCTGCAAGGCGGCACAAGCGTAACTTTGCAACCACGCATTGGCGCTGGTGATAGCGGAAAAGTAACAAGTGAAGCGATTGATCAAGCTGTAGCAATTATTCGTCAACGTGTTAACTCACTTGGAGTAGCTGAGTCAGAGGTATCTGCTCAAGGAACTGGTGTTAACCGACAGATTGTTATCTCTGTTCCCGGAGAGACTGGTCGCCGAATAGTTGATCTTGTTGGACAAACTGCAGAGTTGCGTTTTCGTCCAGTTTTAGTTGAAGGATCAGCAGCACCTACTGCAAGTACTGATACATCAACTTCAACAGCAGGGGCGAATGCTGAAGCAATTGCTGCCTACTCAGCTCTTGATTGTACGCTCGCTGAAAATCGTCAAGGTGGCGGCGGAGACAATCCAGATGCAATCTTGGTTGGTTGCGATCGCGCTGGCGTTAGTAAATATATTCTCGGCCCAGCAGAAGTATTAGGTCGACAAGTAACAAAAGCATCAGCATTGATAGATCCAACAACTGCCTCTGGTTGGTATGTAACTTTAGATTTTAATGGCGAAGGAACAACTAAATTTGGCGCGATGACCACACGGTTAACCGCTTTACCTTCACCACAAAACCAAGCAGCAATTGTGCTTGATGGTTTGGTTTATTCCGCACCTAGAATTAATGAAGCGATTAATACCGGTACTGCACAGATCACCGGAAGTTTCTCGCAAGAAGATGCTACCGATCTAGCAAATGTTTTGAAGTATGGTGCTTTGCCATTGGCATTTGATCGTGGTGAAGTGCAACAAATTTCTCCAACACTGGGCGCAGATCAATTACAGGCTGGCTTGCTTGCAGGTTTGCTTGGACTTCTCCTAGTTGTTCTCTATTCACTTCTTTACTACAAAGGTTTAGGAATAGTTTCCGTAGGTTCTTTGTTGGTTGCTGGCGCAATTGCCATGTTGGCATTTTTGCTCCTGGGAGAGTGGATTGGCTTTACTTTAACTTTGGCAGGTATTGCCGGTGCGATCGTTTCTATTGGTATTACCGCTGACTCCTTCATTGTTTATTTCGAACGTATTCGCGATGAAGTTCGCGAAGGCAGACCTTTGAAATCTGCTGTTGAAACAGGCTGGACTCGAGCTAGACGAACTGTGATTGTTGCTGATGCGGTTTCACTTATTGCCGCTACATTGCTCTATTTCTTTGCAGTAGGTGGCGTACGAGGCTTTGCTTTCACACTTGGTTTAACAACATTTATTGACTTAATTGTGGTCTTCTTCTTTACCAAACCATTTATTACCCTGCTTGCCAGATCTAATTTCTTTGCAAGCAGTCATGCTCTTTCCGGTTTTTCTGCCAAAAGCTTAGGTATTGTGAAGAATGTTGATCAAGGAGGAGCTAACTAATGGCAAAATTAAGTGGCATTGGTGGCCGGCTATATCGTGGTGAAACCTCTTATGATTTTATTGGCAAACGACGTCGTTGGTATGTCTTTTCTGCAATCTTAATCATTGCATCTGCTGCCACATTATTTACTCAAGGCTTACATCTTGGAATTGAATTTAAAGGCGGCTCTTCATTCACAGTTACTTCTGCCAGTGCCTCCGTTACATCTGCGGAAGAGGTGTTACGCGATTCTGGTGTAACAACCCAAAATATTATTCAGAAAATTGGCAATGACAAGGTTAGAATTCAAACTGAACCATTAAGCAATGCACAACAAAATATTGTGCAGGATAAATTAGCAGCTAAATTTGGTGTTACGGTCGATTCAATTGATTCGCAGATTATTGGACCATCTTGGGGTAAGGAAATTACTCGAAAAGCACTCTATGGCTTATTTGGTTTCTTAATCGTTGTCTTGCTTTATCTGGCAATGGCTTTTGAACCGAAAATGGCGATCAGTGCAATTATTGCAGTAATCCACGATGTGTTTATTACCGTTGGTATTTACGCACTTGTTGGTTTTGAAGTTACTCCGGCAACTGTTATTGGTTTCTTAACAATTTTAGGTTACTCACTTTATGACACAGTGGTTGTGTTTGATAAGGTGCGAGAAAATACAAAGGGCATCGCCTCATCTGGGCGCAGTACTTATACGCAAGCAGCAAATTTAGCGGTTAACCAAACTTTGGTTCGATCATTTAATACTTCATTGATCGCGCTATTGCCTGTGGGATCAATCTTGTTTGTTGGTGCCGGACTATTAGGTGCTGGAACATTAAAGGATCTTTCGCTAGCGCTATTTATTGGATTAGCAACAGGTACTTACTCCTCAATCTTTATCGCAACACCAATTTTGGCGGTTCTTCGAGAGCGCGAACCAGCTATGCAAGCATTAGCCAAACGTATTGGTTCACGTTCTAACTCCACTGTTGTGTCTGAGGTTTCAACAAAACCAATTGGCGATCGCGGACCTAGAAATCAACCCAAGCGCAAAAACCGTAAATAATTTGCTTTAGAAAATAAGACGGTTGCAATGACGAATTTATCATTGATCGAGCCGCTTAAGAATGCATTAAACCAATCTCATCCCGGATTTAACGTTGGTGAATTGGAGAAGGCTTTCTTAATTGCTTCTGCAGCACATGATGGCCAGAAGCGAAAATCTGGCGAAGATTACATAACTCACCCGGTTGCAGTGGCGGAAATATTGGCTGAGCTTGGAATGGATTTGGCAACCATTAATGCGGCTCTGCTTCATGACACAGTAGAAGATACTGGTTTGGATATTGCAACTTTGAAGAAGGATTTCGGGAGCGAGGTTTCTTCACTTGTTGATGGAGTTACCAAATTAGATAAATTAACTTACGGTCCAACAGCCGAAGCAGAAACCTTACGCAAAATGGTTGTTGCTATGTCTAGAGATATCCGAGTATTGGTTATCAAATTAGCGGATCGATTGCACAATGCCAGAACTTGGCAATTTGTTGAAACAACTAGTGCTGCCAGAAAAGCTAGAGAAACTTTAGATATTTATGCACCCTTAGCCCACCGCTTAGGTATGAATGCCATTAAATGGGAGTTAGAAGATCTCTCTTTTTCAATTTTGGAACCAAAAAAGTTTGAAGAGATTGAAAGATTAATTGGCGAAAGATCACCTGCTAGAGACCAACTTACATCTGATGTAGTAAATGCGATTGAATCAGATCTAGCTGATGAAGAAATCGCGGCGCAGGTAACTGGTCGTAAGAAGCATTTCTATAGCGTTTATCAAAAAATGGTTGTTCGGGGCCGCGAATTCAATGAAATTTATGATTTGGTGGGAATTCGAATTCTGGTTGATTCGGTTAGAGATTGCTATGCCGTATTAGGTGCTATTCACGCAAGGTGGAGTCCAGTGCCAGGTAGATTTAAAGATTACATCGCGATGCCCAAATTCAATCTGTATCAATCATTACATACAACAGTAATTGGACCTTCTGGCAAAGCGGTGGAAATTCAAATCCGAACTTTTGATATGCATGCCAGAGCTGAGTTTGGTATTGCTGCGCACTGGAAGTACAAACAAAAAGGCAAGGAGAACGGAAGTGATCCAGAGTTACTTTGGATGAAACAACTTCATGAATGGCAGCAGGAGAGTGAAGATGTTGGAGATTTCTTAGAAACTTTGCGCTATGACCTACGCACTCCAGAGGTTTTTGTCTTTACACCAAAGGGCAGCGTTGTAGCTTTACCAGCCGGCTCTACTCCAGTTGATTTTGCTTACGCCGTTCACACTGAGGTAGGAAATAAATGTGTTGGCGCAAAGGTGAATGGGAAGTTAGTTCCACTGGAATCTCATCTAGTAAATGGCGATGTGGTTGATGTTTTAACAAACAAATCTTTAACTGCAGCCCCGAGTAGGGATTGGTTAAATTTTGTAACATCTTCACGAGCCAGATCAAAGATAAAGGCTTGGTTCTCTAAGGAACGAAAAGAAGAGGCGATAGAGGCTGGCCAAGAATCGATTGCTCGTCAACTGCGCAAAGCTGGTATGCCACTTCAGAAAATATTGGGCGGGCAAACCCTCTTAGAAATTGCTCACGATCTACATTATGCAGATATTGAATCACTATATGAATCTGTCGGTAATGGACACGTCTCTGCAAACTCAATTGTAGAGAAATTAAACAGTATCTTAAATAATGAGGAGATAAATCCAGAGACGGATTCGCTGCCTGAAATTAAACAAGTCAAACGAGAGCGCAAGAGCGTTTCTGGAATTGATGTTGAAGGCAGTGAAGATGTTCTGGTTAAGTTAGCTAGATGTTGCGCTCCAGTACCAGGTGATGAGATAGAAGGATTTATCACAAGAGGCTCTGGCGTATCAGTTCACCGAAGAGATTGCGTGAATATTGCAGATTTAGAAATTCATCAGGGAGATCGAATTGTAAAAGTTAAATGGAACCTTTCAGCAAAAAGTACTTTTTTGGTTAATATTCAAGTTGAAGCTTTAGACAGAAGCAGATTGCTATCTGATATTACAAAGATTTTGTCTGATCAACATGTGAATATTTTAAATGCTTCCGTGATCACACACAAAGATCAGACCGCGATATCACGCTTTACCTTTGAAATGGCTGATGCAAGTCACTTAGATTTAGTGCTAACAGCGGTAAAGAATGTTGAAGGTGTTTACGACGTAAATAGAGTTTTCAACAATTAATTGCCGAAGTCAGTTAATCCCTTTTTAGCTTCCTCTAGCCAAGTACGTCTAGCAGCAGCAGCCTCTCTGGCCAGCATTGCTTTGGCTGTTTGTCCTGCCGCTTCAGCTTTAGCAGCTTGCTTTTCATAATTTTCAATAGCTTCACTAAGGCCTTGTACAACCTTATTTGCTTGAGCAATTGCGGTTGGATCATTCTTGCGGGCGTGATTGTGTTCTAGTTCAGCAATTGCATCTGAAATTTTTGATACTCGGGCATCTAAAGCAGCCATTTTTTTGCGATCTGTAATACCTATGCGGCGCCATTTAGTTTCTAAATCGCGGAAAATTTTGCGAGCGTTTTTGAAATCAGATATTGGCAACAACGCTTCAAACTCGAGAATCATCGCTTCACGTTTTACTAAGTTTTCAGTCATAGATCCCTGACGTTTTTCTAAATCAGCGTTCTTGGCTTGAAAGAAACTATCTTGAGCAGTTTTAAATC
>WLQA01000053.1 GCA_009698515.1 Actinomycetota bacterium | reverse complement strand
GCGAGCTGAAATAATTGCTGAACAAACTGCATTAGTTAGAGATTTGATTAACACTCCACCATCGCACCTAACTCCAGATTCTTTCTGTTTGCGAATGAAAAAAGAGGCTAGTAAATATGGAGTTAAGGTTGAAATCATTACAGATGTTGCACTTCGAAAAGGCGGCTACGGCGGAATTATTGGAGTTGGTCAAGGATCTGCCAATCCCCCACGATTGCTTCACGTTTCATACACACCAGCAAAAGCGAAAAAGAGATTTGCGTATGTAGGAAAAGGAATTACCTTTGATACTGGCGGGCTTGCATTAAAGCCAGCACTTGGTATGGAAGCAATGAAATCTGATATGTCAGGCGCGGCTGCAGTTATTGCATCTGTATTTGCAATTGCGCAACTAAAGCTTCCTATCGCAATAGATGGTTGGGCGCCACTTGCTGAAAATATGGTTAGTGATACGGCAACTCGCCCTTCAGATGTCATAACTATCTACGGTGGAAAAACTGTAGAAGTTTTAAATCCAGATGCAGAGGGCAGATTGGTCTTAGCTGATGCACTTATCAAAGCCGCTGAAGTTGGTAATAAGAATGGTGGCTTAGATGGAATTGTTGATGTCGCAACATTAACTGGCGCACAAGTTGTTGCACTTGGAACTCGAACATCAGCTGTAATGACAAATGATGAAAATTTCAGTGGGCAGTTTTTAACAGCTGCTAATTTGGCCGGTGAATCTTTTTGGCCAATGCCACTACCAACAGAACTTAGAGCCTCACTAGATTCACCAATTGCTGATCTTGCAAATATTGGCGATCGCATGGGTGGCATGTTGGTTGCAGGTTTATTTCTAAAAGAGTTCATTGATCCAAAAACACCATGGCTGCATTTAGATATCGCAGGTCCGGCATTTAATGAAAAGCAGGCTCATGGCTACACCCCAGTTGGTGGCACCGGCGTAGCACTTCGTTCATTAGTGACGCTGGCGGAGTTGGCTGTATCACAACAGAAATGAGCTTCTTAACTTCAGGAGTACCTCGGCTTAATTTCGTGGCAGGATTACCTCATGGCCGATTTTGATCTAGTAATCCTGGGCGGCGGAAGCGGTGGATACGCATCAGCACTTCGTGCCTCACAACTTGGCCTTTCCGTAGCCTTAATCGAGAAAGAAAAACTCGGCGGCACCTGTCTACATAAAGGTTGCATCCCAACCAAAGCATTACTGCACGCTGGTGAAATTGCAGATAACACCAGACATGCTGGCGAATTTGGTGTGAAAGCTGATTTTCATTCAATGGATATGGCGGCAGTTAACTCGTATAAAGATGGTGTGATCTCAAAATTACATAAGGGTTTACAAGGATTAGTTAAATCTAGAAACATTACCTACGTCGAAGGTAGCGGAAAATTAACTTCGAAAAATACTATTTCAGTTAACGGCACAAATTACGTCGGTAAAAATATAATTTTGGCAACTGGTTCTTACCCAAAAACTTTGCCGGGCCTTGAGATTGATGGCAAGCAAGTAGTTACCAGCGAAGAGGCAATGAAATTTGATTACGTACCAAAATCAGTCATTGTTTTAGGTGGCGGAGTAATTGGTTGCGAATTTGCATCTGTGTGGAAATCATTTGGTGCGGAAGTAACAATTATTGAAGGTTTGCCGCATCTGGTTGCACTCGAAGATGAATCATCTAGCAAGCAACTAGAGCGGGCATTTCGCAAACGCGGTATTAATTTTGAATTAGGAGTTAAATTCAAATCTGCAACCAAGGATAAAAAGGGCGTTACCGTAACTCTTGAAGATGGCAAGAGTTTTTCTGCTGAGGTTTTATTAGTAGCTGTTGGGCGTGGTCCAGTTTCTGCCGGCCTTGGCTATGAAGAGGCTGGAATAAAGATGGATCGCGGTTATATTCTGGTGGATAACAAATGTCGCACAAATGTTGCCGGTATTTGGGCAGTAGGCGATTTAATTCCAACCTTGCAATTAGCTCATGTTGGTTTTGCTGAGGGAATTATGGTTGCCGAAGAGATTGCTGGATTAAATCCACGTGCTATTAATTACGATGGCGTACCACGCGTTACTTACTCTGAACCTGAGGTGGCATCAGTTGGATTAACAACTGCATCTGCCAAAGCAAAGGGACATGATGTCGTTGAATTAAATTACGATTTAGCTGGAAATGGTAAGGCAAATATTTTGAAAACAGCTGGGTCAGTTAAATTGGTTGCTCAGAAAAACGGGCCAATTCTCGGAGTTCACATGGTTGGTTCAAGAGTTGGCGAATTATTAGCCGAGGCACAATTAATTTTTAATTGGGAAGCAGATGCTGCAGATGTCGCCCAACATATTCATGCCCACCCAACATTGTCTGAAGCAATGGGTGAAGCCCACTTAGCACTTGCTGGAAAGCCACTTCATGCGCACGGTTAAAGAAAGAGGAATCAAGCAATGACATTTTCGGTAACTATGCCAGCACTTGGTGAATCAGTAACAGAAGGAACAGTCACGCGTTGGCTGAAAAAAGAGGGCGATGTAGTTGCCGTTGATGAACCATTATTAGAAGTTTCTACCGACAAAGTTGATACAGAGATTCCATCACCAGTTGCTGGAGTTTTACAAAAGATTGTCGTTGCCGTTGATTCAACTGTTGCAGTCGGCGCCGAACTTGCAGTAATTGCAGATAGCGCAGGAGCAACATCCACACCAGCACCTGTAGCTGCGCCAGTTGTTGAAAAACCTGCTCCGGCGCCAGTTACCGCTGCTGTTGTTGAAAAGCCAACACCAGCTCCAATTGCCCCATCTGCACCAGTAGCACCAGCGGCTGCATCAGGATCAACAATTGTTTCAATGCCAGCACTTGGTGAATCTGTAACTGAAGGAACAGTAACTAGATGGCTTAAAAAAGTTGGTGATCCAATTAATGTGGATGAACCACTATTAGAAGTTTCTACCGACAAAGTTGATACTGAGATACCTTCTCCAGCAACTGGAACTGTTTTAACTATTGATGTTGCAGTAGATGCAACCGTTGCAGTTGGCGCTCGATTAGCTTCAATTGGAGTCTCATCAGGTGCACCGGTTGCAACACCGGCTCCAGCGGCGCCAGTGACGCCAGTTGCACCAGTTGTAGTAACTCCCCCAGTCGTTGCTGCACCAGTTGCGCCAGTTGCGCCAGTTGCACCAGTTGCACAACAAGCTGTAGTGCAAAATACTAGAAATGATGATTCTTATGTAACACCAATTGTTCGTAAGTTAGCGGCAGAAGCTGGCGTAAATCTTGCAACAATTAAAGGCACCGGCGTTGGTGGGCGAATTCGTAAAGAAGATATTTTGGCAGCTGCGCCAAGAGTTGCAGCTTCACCTACCCTTTCAGCTGTAACCTCCGCTGCATCTTCAACTCCTGCAAATCGCGCACCGATCGCAGTTTCACCTCTTCGCGGAACAACCGTAAATATGACCAGACTTCGTAAAGTAATTGCAGATCGCATGGTCGAGTCATTAAAAATATCAGCGCAATTAACAACTGTAATCGAAGTTGATGTCACCAAAATCGATCGTCTGCGCAAGGCCGCTAAGGATAGTTTTGAATCTCGCGAAGGTGTGAAATTAACTTATTTACCATTTTTTGCAGTTGCTGTTTGTGAAGCATTAAAACAACATCCAGTGCTAAATTCAATTGTTGAAGGTGATCAGATTACTTATCACAATGCCGAACACCTTGGAATTGCTGTCGACACAGATCGTGGATTACTAGTGCCAGTTGTTAAAGATGCTGGTGATTTAAACATGGGTGGTATCGCAAGAAAGATTACTGAAGTTGCCGCCCGAACACGTGATAACAAAATTACGCCAGATGAATTAGGTGGCGGTACTTTTACAATTACCAACACTGGATCTCGCGGTGCATTATTTGATACTCCAATCATCAATCAACCACAGGTTGCAATTCTTGGTTTGGGCGCTGTTGTTAAGCGACCTATGGTGGTTAAAGGCGCCGATGGTGGCGAAACGATTGCAATTCGATCAATGGTTTATTTAGCACTTTCTTATGATCACCGTGTCGTAGATGGTGCGGATGCAGCTCGTTTCCTAGTTACTTTGAAAGAGCGTTTAGAAGAAGGACGCTTTGAATCTGATCTAGGTCTTTAATTTGCCGAAAATAAATTCAATTGCCGTAACTGGTGCAACTGGGTTAATTGGTAGCTCCTTAGTCGGGCAATTACGGGCTGATGGTTATGAAGTTAAAAAATTAGTTCGTCGTGCTCCCAGAAATAATGATGAAATATCCTGGAATCCAACTTTAGGTGAAATAGATTTAAAATCCCTTGCCGGCATCGATGCAATTATTCACTTAGCCGGAGCTGGCGTAGGTGATAAGCGTTGGACTGCAGCTTATAAATCAGAAATTTTAAATTCTCGCCTTTTAGGCACAACCACAATTGCAAAGGCTGCTGCCGAACTTGGAGTTAAAAAATTTATTTCAGCAAGTGCCATCGGATATTACGGTGAAACTGGTAATAGATCGGTAACTGAAACTGATCGTGGTGGTGAAGATTTTCTCTCCGTTGTATGTCGTGAATGGGAAGCGGCTGCGGATTTAGCAATAGATGTACCAACTATAAAATTAAGAACTGGTCTAGTACTAGATCCAACAGGTGGGGCGCTAGGAAAAATGTTGCCACTGTTTAGATTTGGTCTTGGTGGAAAATTAGGATCGGGAAAACAATGGTGGTCTTGGATCACATTGCATGATCAAATTCGAGCAATCAACTTTCTGCTTAATTCAAAAATTACTGGGCCGGTAAATTTAACTTCGCCAAATCCAGTTACTAATCAAGAGTTCACCGCCGCACTTGCTCGTGCCATGCGCAGACCAGCTATCTTTCCCGCACCAGCTTTTGCATTACGCCTAGCGTTGGGTGGTTTTTCTACTGAAGTATTAGGTTCTAAAAAAGTAATTCCTAAAGTTCTAACTGATGCTGGATTTGAATTTGAATATCCGCATGTTTCAAATGCGCTTACCGCGCTAGTTGATTAATTCTCTTCGCCACTGCAGCTCCAGTTTGCATCGCACCTTGCTGTGATGGCATTCCCATGTGATCTCCGATTACAAAAAGGTTTGCCGCCAATTGCAGATTACTCAACTTTGGATGTCCCGATAAATGTAACGGTAATGAGTTCTTAATTTCATACCTGCCTACTAAATCCCATTTATTGGTATTTGTTTTCCAGATCTTAGATAGCTGATCGGCAAACTCCTGATCAGATAATGGTTTTAGCGATGTTGCAGAAATTAAATTCATCCCCGCCGGTGCATATCTCTTTGATACCTCACTCATCACAATTGAGTTAATTACACCTGGATTTTTAGTCACGACTAGATTTTTACTATTTCTTAAATCATCAGAGGTAGCAAAATAGCAAGTAGTACTAGACAACATCTCTACCGAGTGATTGCGCTTAGTTAATTTACCCTCGTTCACCGGATCAGTAGCAACAATTATGAAATCCGATAAATACTCATTTTTATCTGTTATTACCGAATTACCCTTAATTTCTAATACTGGCTCAGAAAGTTGAAGATGCTTTAATGGCTTAGCAAGAAGATTGCTGAATTCACCAACCCCGTTAGCTGGTACTCCTGGCAAGGATCTAGCAAATGAACGAAGTATCTCTTGAGCAACATC
>WLQA01000052.1 GCA_009698515.1 Actinomycetota bacterium | reverse complement strand
GTAGAAAATAAATTGAGAACAGTTTTGTGGCAATTTGCTGGTATGAGCATTTCGAAAGATGAAGAATCAATGCTGAAAATGTTATTAGAGGGTAATTTGGTGGATTTATTTGCAGGTTTACTTTCCGAAGATGAAATTGCGGCGCTATCAAAGCGTGCGCAAGAGTTGTTGGAGATTAGAAAATTACCTCACCCACCGACTGATAGACCTGCCATTCCTTGGCCGCCGGTTTAGTAGATCTTAGAAGTAGTATTACGCAATGATTTCGTGGCCGCAGATCCATCAACCAGATATAGAGGTGAAATTAAAACCTTTAATCTTGAATGATTCAAAACAGGGGATGGTGCAAGTACGCAATTCTCGTTTTTTTAGTATGTATGTATGCGGGATAACGCCATATGACGCAACCCATCTTGGCCATGCTGCCACATACATAGCATTTGATTTAATAAACAGATATTTAAAATTAGAACATACCAGCGTTCATTTTGTTGAGAATATAACCGATATTGACGATCCGCTTTTCGAGAGAGCCAGCAGAGATTCTATTGATTGGAAAACGTTAGCCCAATCGCAAATATCGTTATTTACGGAAGATATGTGCGCCTTGAAAATTTTACCGCCAGATGATTTTGTCAGAGTTACTGATTCAATCAATTTGGTAATTGAATTTATAAAAATGTTGCAAAGAAAAGGGTATGTTTATGAAATCTCAGGTGATTTCTACTTTGCTTCCTCGGATTTTTTAAGCGATCTACCAATACCGCAAGCTGAAGCTGTTGAAATTTTTGCGCAGCGAGGCGGGGATCCACCAAGAGAGGGCAAGGATCATCCGCTTGATCCTGTTTTGTGGTTAAAAAATAAAGATCAGGAACCGGGTTGGGAAAGCCCCTTCGGTTTTGGTCGTCCTGGTTGGCATGTTGAATGTACTGCTATTGCTCTAGATTTCTTAGATCGCAATGAAGAAGATTATGTAATTGATTTACAAGGCGGTGGAAATGATTTGCTCTTTCCGCATCACTTTATGAGTGCCCAACTGATAAAGGCCGCTACCGGGCGAGATTTTGCAAAGTTTTATATCCACACCGGATTAGTTGGCTATGAAGGTGAAAAAATGAGTAAATCAAAGGGAAATTTGGAGTTTGTTTCTCGTTTAATAAAGCAAGGAGTTGATCCAGTAGTTATTCGTTGGGCTTTGATTAGAGATCACTACCAAAGCTATCGGGAATGGAATGTTGGATTATTGCAAAATTCTGTTTCAGAGGTAGATCTCATTAGAAAGGCTCTGGCGAAATCGGAGGTTTGCCCTGTAGATGAATTAATTGAAGAGATCATCTCTGCGTTATCTAATAATCTGCAAACCCAAGTTGTCACAGATCTCATAATTGCTTGGGCTCGTAACTCCTTAGCTGGGGATGATTCAACTTCATTTAAAAATGATTCTGGCAAACTCTCAAGGGCGCTGGATTCTCTTTTAGGTTTAGTTTTTTAAAGCACCATTACTTAAGATTAATAAATAAACCTAAGGTAAAGTACCCCAAGTGAATTCATTGCGTGATTATCTAAAAAGCCATCTTGTAATAGCCGATGGGGCTATGGGAACAATGCTGCAAGCGCAAGATCCTTCAATGGCTGATTTTCAAAATCATGAGGGTTGCAATGAGATTTTGAATGTAACTCGTCCCGATATCGTCGAATCAGTCCATCGTGCATATTTAGATGTTGGAGTAGATGCGATCGAGACAAATACTTTTGGCGCAAACTTTGCCAATTTAGCCGAATATGGAATTGAAGATCGAATTTATGAGTTGGCTCTTTCTGGTGCTGAGATTGCTCGCAAGGTAGCAGATGAATATGCAAGTGCTACTTCACCCAAATGGGTTCTAGGATCGATGGGACCAGGAACAAAATTACCGACACTAGGCCACACAACTTATGATCAACTTAAGGATGCTTATCAACTTTGTGCAAAGGGTTTAATTGATGGTGGATCTGATGCATTATTAGTAGAAACGACACAGGATTTATTGCAAGCTAAAGCGGCGGTAAATGGGGCAAGGTCTGCAATCGCCGAATCTGCAAAAGATATCGTTCTAATTGTTCAAGTAACTGTTGAAACCAATGGCACAATGCTTTTGGGTTCTGAAATAGGGGCTGCGTTAAATGCATTAGAGCCGCTTGGAGTAGATCTAATTGGTTTAAATTGCGCAACAGGTCCTACCGAAATGAGCGAGCATCTACGTACTTTAAGTTTAAATACTAATATCGGAATATCAGTAATGCCAAATGCTGGATTGCCAGTTTTGGAGGGTAATGGCGCTCGGTATCCACTAACACCAATTGAATTAGCCAAATCTCTTAAGAATTTTGTTGATGATTATAAAGTCAATTTAATTGGTGGATGTTGCGGAACAACTCCAGAACATTTACGCGAAGTTGTGTCATTGTTAAAAAATACAGAAGTTTTAGCTCGCAAGGAGGGTGAAGAAAAGGGAGCCTCATCTCTTTACCAATTTGTTCCATTTAGACAAGATAAAACTTATTTAGCGATTGGCGAAAAAACCAATGCAAATGGTTCAAAAGCTTTTCGTGATGCATTATTAAATAATGATTGGCAAAGTTGTGTAGAAATTGCCCGAGATCAAATCCGAGATGGCGCGCATATGCTTGATTTATCTGTTGATTATGTAGGTCGAGATGGTGTTGCTGACATGACAGAACTTGCTCATAGATTTTCTACCGCTTCAACATTACCGATTGTTTTAGATTCCACTGAACCTGCTGTGATAGAAGCTGGTTTAAAACAGTTAGGTGGTCGCTGCGTTATCAACTCCGTCAATTTTGAGGATGGAGATGGTGTTAGTTCCAGATTTAACAAGATAATGCCGCTAGTAAAAGAGCACGGCGCTGCGGTGATTGCATTAACTATTGATGAAGATGGCCAAGCTCGCGATTGTGAATGGAAGCTTAAAGTTGCCCGCAGATTAATTAATGATTTAGTGCATAAGTGGTCAATGAATGTTGGAGACATCATTATTGATATGTTGACTTTTCCAATTGCTACCGGACAAGAGGAAACTAGACGTGATGGAATTGAAACTATCGAAGCGATTAAGAAACTAAAAGCGGAATTTCCTGATGTGCAAACTACATTAGGTGTTAGTAATATTTCCTTCGGATTAAATCCAGCGGCAAGAATTGTTTTAAACTCAGTATTTCTTGCCGAAGCTGTTAAGAATGGGCTTGATTCAGCAATCGTTCATCCATCAAAAATTATGCCGATCCACAAAATCGATGAGATTCAACTAAAAACCGCACTTGATTTAATCTACGACCGTAGAACTTATGATGAAAATGGGGAGATTTCCTACGATCCTTTAAACAAACTACTTGAACTTTTCTCTGGAGTTGAAATAACTTCAAGCAAGGAGAGTAGAGCTAAGGACTTGGCGGCGCTTCCGTTAACAGAGCGGCTGCAAAAGCGCATCATTGATGGCGAAAAGGTTGGGCTAGAGGATGATCTTAAACAAGCTTTGTCAGAAGAAATTTCAGCCTTGTCCATCATTAATGATTATTTACTATCAGGAATGAAAACTGTTGGTGAATTATTTGGCAAAGGGGAAATGCAATTACCATTTGTTTTGCAATCGGCGGAGGTTATGAAATCGGCGGTTGCAATATTAGAACCCTTTATCGAGAAAACAGATGATCAAGGCAGAGGAAAAATACTCCTAGCTACCGTTAAGGGAGATGTTCACGATATTGGAAAGAACTTGGTGGACATTATCTTGTCTAACAATGGATATGAGACGGTAAATATCGGGATTAAACAAACTATAAATCAAATAATTGAGGCAGCAGAGTCAAATAATGTAGATGTTATTGGAATGAGTGGCCTGTTGGTTAAATCAACGGTGATTATGAAGGAAAACTTAATTGAAATGCAAACGCGGGGATTGGCAGATAAATGGCCGGTTGTTCTCGGCGGGGCAGCATTAACTAGATCATTTGTCGAACAAGATCTAGCTGAGATGTATCCGGGAACTGTTCGCTATGCCAAGGATGCTTTCGAAGGTTTGCGCTTGATGGATACTTTCATGGGAATTAAAAAAGGAGTACCAGGTGTTGAACTACCACCACTTAAAAAACGGGTTACACCTAGAAATAAATCTGCTTCCGGTGGGGTTGTCGATACTGTTCGAAGTGATGTGGCTTTAGACAACACAATTCCTAAAGCACCTTTTTTTGGCAGCAAGGTAATTAAAGGTGTTGCGTTAAATGATTACTCTCAAATGATTGATGAAAGAGCGTTATTTCTAGGCCAGTGGGGCTTGAAAGGGCAAGATTTTGAAATCATGGCACATGAAGAAGGCAGACCAAGACTTAGATCTTTATTAAATGATGTCCAATCTAAAAGTTGGTTGAATGCTGCAGTTACATACGGATATTTTCCTTGTTACAGCGAAAATAATGATTTAGTGATTTTGCATCACGAAGGTGAGAATGCCGGTAAAGAAAGGGTCAGATTTAGTTTTCCAAGACAAAGTAGAGATCGTCGACTTTGTTTGGCGGATTTTTTCAGAAGCAAGGAGTCGGCGGAGATAGATGTAGTCTCTTTTCAGATCGTCACCATGGGTCAATCAATAAGTGATGCAATCTCAGAGTTGTTCAAAGCTAATTTATATAGAGAGTATTTAGAGCTTCATGGGTTATCTGTCCAGTTAACAGAGGCATTAACAGAGATGTGGCATGCTCGCACTAGGGAAGAGTTGGGTTTTGCTCAAGAAGATAATCCAGATTTCAATGAAATTTTAAATCAAGGTTACCGCGGTTCAAGGTACTCATTTGGCTATCCTGCCTGCCCTGATCTTTCCCAGCAGATTCAATTGATGCAATTATTAGAGCCTTCAGCTATTGGTGTTTCATTGTCAGAGGAGTTTCAACTTCATCCTGAACAATCAACTTCATCTATTGTGCTTCATCATCCAGAAGCAAAGTACTTCAACGCATCATGAGTGCAATTTTTTTTGATATGGATGGCACATTGGTGGATTCAGAACCACTTTGGTTACAAGCTGAGGTAGAAATTATGGCCCAGGTTGGATGTGTGTGGACTGCGCAAGATCAAATCGATTGTTTAGGTGGTCCACGAGCAAAAACTGAAAAAATGATGCAGGATAAATGTGGAAATTCAAAACCTGATGGTTATTTTGGAGAACAATTAGATAAGTTAATGGTGAAAAAATTGGAGAGTGATCTGGAGCTAATTCCTAACGCACTCGAATTATTAAATGAATGTCGAAATAGTGGTCTTAAAATTGGCCTTGTTACCGCAAGTGGTTCACAATTAATGAACTCAGTACTTAAAAGATTGCCGCGAGAGCTATTTGATGTGGTGGTATCTGGTGATGATGTTAAGAATTCCAAACCGGCTCCGGACCCATATCTACTAGCTGCTGAAAAAATTGGTGTTGAAATTAATCATTGCTTAGTAATCGAGGATTCAATCACCGGAGTTACATCAGGCCTATCATCGGGTGCCCAAGTCATTGGAATCCCACATTTGGTGAATTTACCAATTCATGAAAACCTTAGGGTTGTCCGATCCTTATCAGATTTATCTTTAAGCAAGATCCTAGATTGGTATCCATTCTTGAAAAATGCAACCGTATGATAGATCGCAATTTT
>WLQA01000051.1 GCA_009698515.1 Actinomycetota bacterium | reverse complement strand
TGGTGATGCACCTCGTGGTCGCAACAGCCATGGTCGGCCCGTAACACTTCCTGATGGTTGGTTAGATGATCCAGATGAATTAGCCACCATCACAATTGATGATTCAGTATCGGGTGGTTAATTGGTAGCAGATGTTTATATTTAAATTTATTAGAAGAGTAATTGCCTTTGGTTTTTTGTTAATCATAGTTATTCCACTTTATGCCGCTGGAAATATTTGGTACACCGCTCATCACTTATCGCCGATTAAAAGTGATGTGATTGTGGTGATGGGGGCTGCGCAATTTGATGGTCGACCAAGTGATTTGCTAGAGGCGCGATTACAAAGTGCCAAGAAGTTATATAAATCAGAGATGGCTAATGTGATTTACACAGTTGGCGCCGGTGCTCCAGGGGATCGAAGCACCGAAGCTGCGGCTGGTTACAACTGGTTAATTGCAAATGGCGTTGCCAAGAAAAATATTCAAGCAATTCCCAAAGGGCGCGATACTTTAGAAAGTACTAAAGCCTACGTAGCGCAGATGAAAAAAGCTAAGTTAGATTCAGTTTTAATTGTTACCGATTCTTATCATTGCTTAAGGGCAATTACGATGGCAAAGGATTTATCTGTTACTGCAACCTGTGCACCAAGTGAAACTGGCCCAGGCGCATTAGAAAATGCCAAACTGCGATATCTTTTTCGAGAAAGTGCGGCTTACTTGGCATATATAACTGTTGGCCGTCATGGTATTTCCTTAAGTGATCGTGCGCTTTAGTTCCAATTAAATACATTTGTTTTAAATAGATAGGATTAGTAAATGGTGTTAAGAGCAGCGAAAGAGCATTCGGGTTACACCGAAGCAGATCGCGAACGCTTCTTAGATGAACCGGCAAAACGTGGAGGGCGTACAGAGTTTGCCCGCGATCGCGCCCGAATAATTCATTCATTTGCATTACGTCGCTTGGCCGCAAAAACTCAAGTTGCTGTTCCATGGGCAACAGATTTTCCACGTACTCGTCTTTCACATTCTCTGGAATGTGCACAAGTAGGTCGCGAACTTGGCGCAGCACTTGGCGCAGATCCAGATTTAATGGAGGGTGCATGTCTTGCTCATGATTTAGGACATCCACCATTTGGTCACAATGGTGAAGAGGTTTTAAATTTATTGGCAGATTCATGTGGTGGCTTTGAGGGCAATGCACAAAGTTTGCGATTACTAATTAGATTAGAAGCAAAGACTGTATTGCCATCTGGAAAATCAATTGGTTTGAATTTAACTAGAAGCTCACTTGATGCCGCAACAAAATATCCATGGCCACGCGCAATTAATGCTCGCAAATTTGGTGTTTATGAAGATGATCTAGAGATATTTAATTGGTATCGCAAAGGTGTTGAATCTGGCAAGACCAGCATGGAAGCACAGATTATGGATTGGTCTGATGACATCGCATACTCAGTTCATGATTTAGAGGATTCCTTAGTAAGTGGGCAGATTAAATTAGATCAATTAACCAATGATTTACCACAATTATTTAAGGTTGCTCAAGATTCTTATTTAGCTGATATTACTGAACCAGAGATGGCTAAGGCACTAGGTGAATTACAAAAATTATCCTGCTGGCCAAAATACTATGACGGAACACATCGCTCACTTGCCAGACTTAAAGATCTAGCTAGTCAATTAATTGGCAGATTTGCCCAAGCTGCAGAAACTGCAACTCAGGAGAAATACGGCGATGGTGATTTAACAAGATATAACGCTAATTTAATTGTGCCACGTGAGCAACGAGTTGAGGTTGCAGTTCTTAAATCTATGGCTGGGCATTATGTAATTAATGCTGCTGCCTCACAGAAGCGATATGCCGAACAACAACAGTTATTAGCTGAGTTAGTTGAAGCAATTTTGGCGAGTGCGCCAACAACGCTGGAAAGTTTCTTTTTACAAGATTGGCAGATGGCTGAGAATGATCAACAACGCTTGCGCGTAGTTATTGATCAGGTTGCCTCGCTGACCGATCCAGGCGCTCAAATGTTGCATGCCAAACTAGTAAGCAAAAAGTAAATAGGATTGCGCAATGGCTGGTCGAATTAAAGATACTGATGTTGCGTATGTGCGTGATCACAGCCCAATTGATGATGTTGTTGGAGATTATGTTCAATTAAAGGGCGCCGGCGGTGGGCAGAAAAAAGGTCTGTGTCCATTTCACGATGAGAAATCACCATCATTTCATGTAACGCCAAGCAAGGGATATTTTCATTGTTTTGGTTGCCAAGTAGGTGGAGATGTAATTGCTTTTATTATGAAGTTAGAGCATTTAACTTTTACTGAAACAGTAGAACGCCTAGCTGATCGAATTGGTTACACATTAACTTACGAAGCAGGCAGTACAACATCTGGACCATCGATTAATCGCTCCAGATTAGTTTCAGCAAATTTAGCGGCAGCAACTTATTACCAAGAACAACTGCAATTACCAGAGGCCCAACATGGTCGAGATTTTTTAACAAAACGTGGTTTTGATCGCGATGCAGCAAAGAATTTCGGAGTTGGTTATGCACCAGATCAATGGGATAGCCTCTTTAAATTTCTAAAAGGAAAAGGTTTTACCGAAGAAGAGTTAATGCTGGCTGGTTTAGTTAAAGAGGGCACAAAGGGTCCAATTGATCGTTATCGAAATCGTTTGATTTGGCCGGTAAAGGATATTTCCGGAGATGTTGTTGGATTTGGCGCGCGCAAATTAGCAAGTGATGAGGTTGATCAAGGTCCTAAATACTTAAACTCACCAGAGACGCCAATTTATAAAAAGAATCAAATTCTTTACGGCTTAGATATGGCAAAGAAGGAGATCTCAAAAACACGCCAAGTAGTAATTGTTGAGGGATATACCGATGTAATGGCGGCGCACTTAGCAGGAGTAACAACTGCGGTGGCAACTTGCGGTACAGCTTTTGGTGATGAACATATTCGAATTATTCGCAGATTATTAATGGATGCTGATGCATTTCGTGGTGAAGTTATCTTTACATTTGATGGTGATGCAGCTGGGCAAAAAGCTGCCCTTCGTGCATTTGAAGATGATCAAAAGTTTGTGGCGCAAACATTTGTTGCCGTTGAACCAAATGGAATGGATCCATGCGAACTTCGTCAGGCTAATGGCGATTTAGCGGTCCGTGAATTAGTAGCTCGGCGTGTTCCACTTTTTGAATTTGCTATCAAATCAGTAATTGCCGGATATGACATTGCAAATCCAGAAGGAAGAGTTAATGCTCTAAATCAAGTTGCGCCGTTAATCGGAAAGATTCGCGATGCATCCCTTCGCCCAGAGTATGTGCGCCTACTTGCTGGCTGGCTTGGTATGGAGGTAGATATTGTTTCAACTGCGGTAAAGCGCAGCGGCAGTCGCACCGAGGCTGCGCAACCATCTCAGATAAACCTAACTGATCCGATATTGGTATTAGAGCGCGAAGTAATTAAAGTTAAATTACAAATTTCAGATCTTGCTTCAAGTTGGGTAGATCTAGAGGAAAACGCTTTTTCATACCCGCTTTATGATTCACTTCGTAAGTTAATTGATGCAAATGATGGCTTCACAACTGAATCTTTACTAGAAAAATGCGAAAGTGATGAACTTAAATCATTGGTTACAGAGTTAACAGTTGAACCAATTCGTACCGATGGTGAGGTTTCGGATAGATATATCAACAGCATCATCGCTAGATTGCGCGAGGTTGCACTTAGCCGCTCGATCGCCGAAATTAAATCAACATTGCAGCGGTTAAATCCAGTTGAGAATCAAGATCAATACCAAGAGATTTTTGGCCAATTAGTTGCCATGGAGGCGGCCCGCAGAGTACAAAAAGAGTTAGCGTTAGGCGAGGGCGAATAACTTTTTTTGTCTGTCCTATGATCTTCGGTAGTATTTGCTCAACGCCAATCAATCCCCAGATTGGTTTAATCCCTGATAGCTCAATTGGCAGAGCAGCCGGCTGTTAACCGGCAGGTTATTGGTTCGAGTCCAATTCAGGGAGCATGGCACTGTTTAGAGTTCAAGTATCACTACCTGACCGACCAGGTTCACTTGGCGCGGTCGCATCTGCAATTGGTTTTGCCGGTGGCGATATTCGCGGCTTAGTTGTTTTGCGAAGTGAAGAAGGTCGTGGCATTGATGACATCACAATTGCAGTTCCTGGATCTGATCCAACTGATTTATTAAATGTGCTTGGTTCAATTGGCGGCGTTGAAGTAATTTCAATTACGCCGGTTGAATAATTAATTAAAGTTTAACTGCCTTCAATTGTTCAGCAGATTGTTCTGGCTCTAAATCCATAATAAAGGCGCCCATTCCAGATTCAGATCCAGATAAGTACTTTAATTTTCCTGGTTGCCGGCGAACGGAAACGATTTGCCAATGCAATCGCATGCTGTCTCGGCCTGATCGAACAGGTGCTTGATACCAAGATGCGATGTATGCCATCTCAATTCCAAATACGCCATCTAGTCGAGCCAAGATTTCTTTGGCAATCGGAGCAAATAAATCTGATTGCGCATCATCCATCTCTGTGAAATCTGCGATGGAACGTTTTGGGGCTAAGTGAATTTCAAATGGGTAGCGCGCAGCAAATGGCACATAAGCAATCCACTGCGCATTTTGCGCAATGATGCGTTTTTCATCCTTTACTTCACGAGCAATTACATCATCTAATAAAACTCTACCCGTCTTCTTTAAATGCGCATTTGCTGCATCCAACATCTTTTCAATTCGAGGCGGCAGGAATGAGTACGCATAGATCTGACCATGCGGGTGCGAGAGGGTTACGCCAACCTCTTCACCACGATTTTCAAATGGGTAAATCTGCTCAATGTAAGGAAGTTTAGAAAGCTCTTTGGTGCGATCTTTCCAGGCCTCAAGTATTGTACGAATTTGTTGCACTGATAACTTCGCAAAGGATGTGTTGTGATCTGATGTGTAGCAAACAACTTCGCAGGCACCTGCAGCATCTGCATTTGGCGTATCAAGTCCGGAAATAATTGGTAGCTCCCAATTTGCATCTGGTGTGGTTAATGCCGGAGCGCGATTTCCAAAAACTACAACCTCATAATCTGAATCTGGAATCTCTGTTTTTTTATCTGCAGTAGTTGGACAAAGTGGGCACAACTCTTTTGGTGGTAAGAAAATTCGATGTTGGCGATGAGATGCAACTGATACCCACTCATTTACAAGTGGATCGAGTCTTAAGTGACCGATTCCAGGCTGGGCTTCATCACCACGTGAATCTTGTGCTGATCTTTCAATCTCTTTGCTGTCGTAATAAGAGATAGTGCGACCATCTGATAATTTCAAATCAGAGCGCACAACAGAGCCAGATAATTTCTGCTTCATAGGTGGTAACTGTATCTGAGGAATGCTTAATTTCTAATTTGCTTAGCGCAGCTATCTACTGGTTTCTTCGTAGTTGTAGGTTTTGGTGTTGGAGTAGGTGTCGGAAGTCCTGCTCCTTGAACCACATTTAATGTAAGTGGCAAATTAATCTCAGCATGAGTTTTTGTTTGATCAACGTAATTAAGAGTTCCAACTATTGAACCTGCAGGAACACCAGTTAAAGTCAGTAACCAACGGCCACTGGCTGCGCGCACCGCTGTTTGGGTTTTAATCTTTATTGTTTCATCAGTTGGTCTAAAAACAACTGTGCCCGTAACAACGGGTGTACCAATATTTCGATTAACTTCAACACTAATTTCAACTGGTTCATTGGTTGTGTTA
>WLQA01000050.1 GCA_009698515.1 Actinomycetota bacterium | reverse complement strand
AATGTCTTTGATTTCCCATCATCAGGTGTGGCAATGGCGATGTACAACTTAGATGATTCCATTCGCGACTTTGCGCGTGCCTCATTTAATTACGGATTAGTAAGAAATTACCCAGTATTTCTCTCAACTAAAAATACAATTCTTAAAGCCTACGATGGTCGATTCAAAGATATCTTTGCGGAAGTTTTTGAGAAAGAGTTCAAAACTCAATTTGATAAAGCTGGCTTAGAGTATGACCACCGCTTAATTGATGACATGGTGGCAACCTCACTTCGTTGGGAGGGTGGCTACATCTGGGCATGTAAGAATTACGATGGCGATGTGCAATCAGATACCGTCGCACAAGGTTATGGCTCACTTGGCTTAATGACTTCTGTATTGATGTCACCAGATGGTCGCACTGTTGAAGCAGAAGCAGCGCACGGCACAGTTACTCGTCACTTCCGTGATCACCAAGCAGGTAAAGCAACTTCAACAAATCCAATTGCTTCTATCTTTGCTTGGACACAAGGATTACAACATCGCGCAAAATTAGATAACACACCTAAGGTTGCCGAGTTTGCTAAAACTTTAGAGCGCGTATGTATCGAAACTGTTGAGAGCGGAAAGATGACTAAGGATCTTGCGTTATTAATTAGCAACGATGCTCCTTGGCAAAATACGCAGGAGTTCCTATCTTCAATTGATGAAAACCTAAAGAAGGTAATGGCTTAATCGCTTTAACTAGATCAATAAAAAAGCCCCACTCATTAAGAGCGGGGCTTTTTTAATTTTTAATTAATTAATGCGCTTACCTGATGTTGCATCAAATAGGTGCACAGCCTCTGGAATAACTGTGACAGTTACAGTTTGTCCAGGCTTTGGTGGATTCTTTGGATCCCAGCGAACAATTACTTGTCCAAGCTCTTCACTTGAGTTAGCAAACTTCAGTGACTTATCAACTGGCTTGCCGTAAACAAATGCATCTGCACCAAGCTCTTCAACAACTTCAACTGCTACTTCAAAGCCAGTAGATGCTGGTGAGAAACCTTCTGGGCGAACGCCAACTGTTACTGATGAACCAGCACTTGCTGGAACTGCAACGCCAAGATTTCCGAGCATCGCCTTTCCACCAGAAACTGGGGCAGTAAGTAGGTTCATAGCTGGTGAGCCAATAAATCCAGCAACGAAAACATTTTGTGGCTTGTCATAAAGATTACGTGGTGTGTCTACTTGTTGTAGCAAACCATCCTTTAGAACAGCTACGCGATCACCCATGGTCATCGCTTCAACCTGATCATGTGTTACATAAACAGTTGTAATTCCTAAACGACGTTGTAGCGCTGCAATTTGAGTACGAGTTGCAACACGTAACTTTGCATCAAGGTTTGATAATGGCTCATCCATTAAGAAAACTTGTGGTTCACGAACAATCGCACGACCCATAGCAACACGTTGACGTTGTCCGCCAGATAGTGCCTTTGGTTTGCGATCTAAGTAATCTTCAAGATCTAATAATTTTGCCGCTTCTAATACGCGACGATCGCGCTCTGTTTTATCAATGCCAGCAATCTTCAATGCAAAGCCCATGTTCTCTGCAACTGACATGTGTGGATATAACGCGTATGACTGGAACACCATTGCGATATCGCGATCTTTAGGTGCAACATTTGTTACATCTTTATCGCCGATTCGAATTGAACCAGTATCAATCTCTTCAAGTCCGGCCAACATACGAAGTGATGTTGATTTACCGCAACCTGATGGACCAACTAGTACTAAGAACTCACCATCATTAACTGTGAGATCTAATTTATCTACAGCAGGCTTTGTAGTGCCTGGGTAGATGCGAGATGCCTTTTCAAAGACAACTGATGCCATTTCTTTACTCCTTCTCCGGGCAGGTACGTGCCCGACGATCCGTTGGATGAAGGTCTCACGGTTGTGAGAGTTGGCAAAGGTTACGACAAGTACGCCAAAAATGTGAAGGGGCACGAGTACCGTCTCAACAGATGGGCGAGGGCAACTTCAATCCCGATACCATTGGAGATATGGCTTCCGAGCTGGTTAAAAGTATTGCAATAGTTCTTGGTCTTATCGGATTAGGCGCTTTATTTGTTGCAGCCGAAATTGCCTTGATCTCATTACGAGATAGCCAGGTAAAACAAATCTCCTTACAAGGCAAACGTGGTGCCCGGGTTGCCCACTTAACTAAAAATCCAAATCGTTTCTTAGCTGCAGCCCAAATCGGTGTAACTCTTTGTGGATTTTTATCCGCAGCACTCGGTGCTGATCAATTAGGACGTCACTTAATTCCAAGATTAATTGAGGCTGGAGTTTCTGAAAATGCCGCCGAGATAATTTCATTGGTAGGAATCACTTTGATAATCGCCTATATCTCTTTGGTATTTGGCGAGTTAGTTCCTAAGCGATTGGCTTTATATAAGACTGAAAGCATCGCGCTCGCATCTGCATCAACTATTGATTTAATGGCAAAAATATTTCGTCCAATAATTTGGTTGCTATCTCACTCAACAGATTTAGTAGTGCGCCTGTTCGGAATTAATTCCAAGACAACTAAATCACAGATCTCTGAGGCAGAGTTAATGGATTTAGTTTCTGGTCACTCAGATCTAACTGAGGAAGAGCGCGACATTGTGGAAGAGGTATTTAACGCAAGTGATCGGTTAATCCATGAAGTAATGGTTCCGCGCACTGAGGTTGATTTCTTAGATGCATCACTTCCAATTTCACAAGCTAGAAAGATTGCCGTAGATCTTGCCCACTCTAGATATCCAGTAATTCGTGGCACCAGTGATGAAGTAATTGGATTTTTGCATGTGCGCGATTTATTAAATCCAAAGTTGGATGACTCTGAAATTACCATCATGGAGCTAGTTCGTAATATTCAATTCTTACCCGGCACAAAAGGTGTCTTACCGGCATTAACTGAAATGCGCGCAAAACGTCAACATATTGCGATTGTGCTGGATGAATACGGTGGCACTGATGGAATTGTCACTTTAGAAAACCTAGTTGAATGTTTAATTGGTGAAATTCATGATGAGTATGACGCGCATGAAAATGATGTTGAGATTCAACCTCGCACTGGTGATATTGAAATTGATGGTTTGATCTCGCTAGAGGAGTTGCAGGAAACAGCTGGAATTACTCTGCCAGATGGCCCATATGAAACAGTCAGCGGATTCATTATGCATTTCTTAGGCAGAATTGCCGTTGCTCATGATGTCATCCGAGTTAATGGTGCACGCTTTACAATTCTTTCTATGAATGGCAAACGAGTTGGACAAATTCTTATTGCAAGAGATGATCGGTAATCATGTCCAAAAAACGGGTTTTATCTGGCATTCAACCAACTCATGATTCATTTCATTTAGGTAATTACTTAGGTGCCTTAAAGCAATGGGTTGATTTACAACAATCTCATGATGCGTTCTACTGCGTAGTTGATCTACACGCCCTCACAGTAGAGACAGATCCTAAATTATTAGAAAAGCGAACTTTGGTTTCTGCTGCGCAATTAATTGCAATCGGTGTGGATCCAAAACTTTGTACATTATTTATTCAATCTCATGTACCAGCACATAACCAATTGGCTTGGGTTCTAGAGTGCTTAACCGGTTTTGGTGAAGCTGGTCGAATGACACAATTTAAAGATAAGTCGCAAAAGGGTGGGGCAGATCGAACCAATGTTGGTTTATTTACCTATCCAATTTTGCAAGCAGCTGACATTTTGCTTTACCAAGCAAACAATGTGCCAGTTGGTGAAGATCAACGCCAGCACATTGAATTAACCCGCGATCTTGGACAACGTTTTAATACTAAATATAAACATGTTTTCACTATTCCAGAAGCACACATCATTAAGGCAATGGCAAAGATAAATGATCTGCAGGAGCCAACTGCCAAGATGAGCAAATCTGCCAACACCATGGCTGGTGTAATTGAATTACTAGATACGCCAGAGGCCACCATGAAGAAGTTTAAATCTTCAGTTACCGATGCCGGCCGCGAAGTTAAATTTGATACTGCAGAGAAGGCGGGTATTTCAAATCTATTAACCATTCACTCCGCACTTTCCGGTAAATCTATTTCAGATTTGGAAAATGAGTTTGCTGGTAAAGGTTATGGCGATTTCAAGGTTGCTGTTGCGGAAGTTGTTATTGCCACCCTTGATCCAATTCGCACACGTACAGAAGAGTTAATGAACGATAAAGGTGAATTGCTGAAAATTTTAAAGAGCGGTGCTGATAAAGCTAATGAGGTTGCAGGTAAGACATTAGCTGATGTGTACTCCGCTTTAGGTTTGATCGCTCATGGCTAAGCGCAACTTTAAATTTATCTCATTAATTTCAGCAGTTGCATTAATTCTTGCACCGCTACAAAGTGCAACGGCAGCCACACTCAAGATTGCAATTGTTTACGCGGAAGGCGGACGCGGCGACAATGGCGTTAATGATCTAGCCGCTGTTGGTTTAGAGAAAGCAATCATAAAAAATAAGCTTTCTCGATTAGATGTCAGAGAACAAATCACCAATGGCACCTTAGGAGATCGCATCACCCGAGTGCGCTTTCTAGCAAAAAATAATTACAAGTTAATTATCTGCATAGGTGCGGCTTACGCCGACACTGTTAAGCGAATTGCCAATGAGTTTCCAAACACCCAATTTGCCATCATTGATGATGAAACAGTGGCGCTAACTAATGTTTCAAACCTCTCCTTTGCTAACAAGGAAGCCTTTTATGCAGCAGGTGCGGCACTGGCCGCAGCAAGTAAGAGCGCAAAAATCTCATTTATTGCAGATAAATCTGATTCATTAGCAGGTGCCAATTTACAGGTATTCACCAAAGGCGCCTTAAGTATTAATTCAAAGGTTAAGGTAAGTAGTCTGCTAATTGATCAAGCATCAGTTGATCTGATCAAAGAGTTGGTTGAAAATGGAAATGATCAAATTTTCTCAACTTGGAGTAAATCAGATTTAGTTATCTCTACAGTTGCTGCCCTTAACTCAAAGAGCAAGAAGGCTTTGTTATCTGGTGTGACTCCTGATCAATTCTTTTTAAATATTTCAGCTGGAAAGAAGAATCAATATTTAGTGATGAAAAAACGTTATGACATTGCGGTAGAGCAAATGATTAATGCCGAAGTTGCAGATAAAAACATTTTAGATATTTTGGATGAAACTAAGGGAATTTATGGCCACCGGTATAACCTCAAAGATGCTGGGATCGCTATCGCCCTGGTTAGTGGGGCCAGCCTTCCGGCAAAAGTGCAGGCGATCACATCTGCGATAAAGTCTGGGAAATTAAAGCCCTAATACGCATGTTAACTTTAAACTCTTAATTAAGGGTTTACTTCTGGGAAACTAAATCTTAATAATCGATTCCGGGCGTTGCGTAAGTTCAAATGCGCCTTACCTATAGGGTCAGCCCACAACCTACAAACCCTACCTAGGAGGGCCAATTGAGCAAGAAACTACGCGTTTTAAGCATCATCGCAGCATCAACACTTGTTGCTGGTGTTGCAATTGCTCCAGCCGCACAAGCTGGAACTAAGCAAAAGGTTTGCGTTGCACTAGATACTGGTGGCATCAACGACAAATCATTTAACCAACTTTCATATGAAGGTGCAAAGATTTCAAAGACTAAAGGCTGGGCTTCATCAGTTGAATACTTACCAGCTGGAACTTCATACGATGCAAACGTTAAGAAGTTTGTAGACAAGAAGTGCACATTGATTATTGGTATTGGTTACCTACTTGGTGATGCAATTACTGCATCAGCTAAAGCTAACCCAGGAATCAAATACGCAATTGTTGACGGTAGCTCAGGTGGAGCAAACCTAAAAGGTTTAACTTTTAATACAAATGAAAACTCATTCCTT
>WLQA01000005.1 GCA_009698515.1 Actinomycetota bacterium | reverse complement strand
GGGTGATCAGAAATTGTCATTAACTTTGCAATATCAGTTGGATCACTTTCCACCATTTGGCGAAGTGCTAAATCTTGTGAGATCTCAACAGATAGGCGGTATAAAGATTCCTCTCTGGAATCGGCTGCAATTGCAAGATCAGTTAAGCGAGTAATTTCGGAGTCAATTAAATAAGCCATCATCTCGGCTTTATCTGCAAATTGATTGTAGATAGTCGCACGGGATACTTGAGCGCGTAATGCAATCTCAGCCATATTAGATTCATAGCTGCCGACCTCAGAGATTATCTCTTTGGCGCCACGAAAGATTGCTTGACGAGAGCGATTGCTCGTTGCATGTTGTTTGGCATATGTGCCAGTTGAATTTTCGGGAAGGTTAAAGGCTGGTAATGAGGACAAGATTTAAGCTGCGGTTTCGACTACTTGAAGTGTAGGAAGTGGTGCTTCATGGGCACGAACAACATTTGCCACATCAGCCAAGATTGTTGAAAGTGAAAGATCAAGAGCTGAACAAATTGCATTTAATAATTCAGAGGATGCCTCTTTATGTCCACGCTCTACCTCAGATAGGTAACCAAGAGATACGCGCGCAGATTTAGCAACATCGCGCAGGGTGCGACCTTGTTCAATGCGAGCAGCACGAAGTGCACTGCCAATATGTGAACGCAGAAGAATCATGGCTTAAGGATACGCTCAAATGAGGCTAATGCACTTTCAATTGTTGCGTGGCGGATCAAATCCCGCGATCCGCTGAGTGAAAGTGCGATCGCAAATACCTCTTTTTTACTGGCGATGGCGATCCAAACCGTCCCCGCCTTTTGGCCATAAGCCTTGCCAGGTCCGGCTACCCCAGTCGTTGCAATTGCATAATCAGTATTAAATTTCTTACGCGCACCAACTGCCATCTCTTTGGCAACCTCCTCTGAGACAGCGGTAAATTTCTTAATGCTTTTTTTATCTACCTTTAATTGCGAAATCTTGATCTCATCATCATAAGCAATTACACCGCCCACAAATACTTTAGATGATCCGGCAATATCGGTAATTGCAGCTGCTAATGCTCCACCAGTAATTGATTCCGCCACAGATATGGTGGCTTTTTTCTTAGTTAATTTCTTAACAACAGCCGATGCGATCACTTGTTTAGCGCCTTACGGAAGTAATCAATGCCGGTTGTGATGGTTAGGTAGATTGCGTAGGCCATAAAAATATCGCGCGGTAAATGCAGCCAGGTAGGCAGTGGCAGGATATAAAAACCAACTCCAAAGGATTGAAAGAAGGTCTTTCGCTTTGCACCTTTGCTTGCTGGAATTACGCCATTTTTAATAACGGCAAATCTAAGTAACGTCACTGCAACTTCGCGAATTAATAACACTGCAGTGATCCACCAAGACATCATCCCAAGTAAGGAGCTTCCGATAGCAGCTGTTGCCAACATCGCCTTATCTGCGATTGGATCTAGTCACTTGCCAAGCTCTGTTATCTGATTGCGCGATCTGGCTAATTTGCCATCCAAAATATCTGATAAACCAACTATGAAAAATAGGGTCCAGGCAATTATTCGCCAAGTTGTGTCATCGCCGCCATTTTTAAACAAGGCATATGCGCAAAATGGCAGAAGTAAGACTCGCAGAATAGTTAAGGAGTTTGGCAGATTAGGTCGCGCAAGTTTTGCCATGAAAACTAGATTACCTGAGCAATTAGATCAGCGCCGTTAACATCGCTGACAACTGCATCAACATACTCGCCTACTCGATATCGATTTCGTGATTTTATGAATGTGGAGCCATCAACATCTGGTCCTTGATGATCTGCTCTACCCTCTTGCTCTGCTTCATCTTCAATTAAAACGCGAACTCGCTCACCGATACGAGATTCAGCTCGCTGCGATAGCACCTCATCAACAATGGTTGATAACTCCTCAACCCGCTCTTTAATTAACTCTGGCGCCACCTTGTTTGGCAGAGTTTCACCTTCGGTTTTATCCTCATCGGAATAACCAAATACACCAATTGCATCCAAGGATGCCTCTGAGATAAATTCAACTAACTCCAAAAATTCGGCATCACTCTCGCCCGGAAAACCAACAATAAAGTTAGATCTAATTCCAGCATTTGGCGAAAGTGCACGAATTTGGGTAATTAAGTGCAGGAATTTTTCGCCATCACCAAAGCGGCGCATTCTGCGAAGTAAATCTCCACTGGCATGTTGGAAAGAAAGATCAAAGTAAGGCAAAACTTTATCTACCGAAACCATTGCTTGCAGCAATGATGGACGAACTTCAGCTGGTTGTAGGTATGAAAGGCGAATCCGCTCAATGCCATCTATCTTGGCTAGATCCGGCAGCATTTTCTCCATCAACTTTAGATCACCAAAATCCTTGCCATAACTAGTTGTATTTTCGCTAACTAAATAAAGTTCGGTAACACCATTATCGGCAAGCCACTTAGCCTCATCAATAATTTCAGTTGGCCGGCGGGAAACAAAGGAGCCTCGAAAGTATGGAATTGCGCAAAATGCGCATCTGCGATCGCAGCCACTTGCAATCTTAAGTGGGGCAACTGAAGCGTTATCTAAGCGCTTGCGAAGTACTTGGCCAATTGGCGCCAATACCTTTTCCGCGGCTCGATCAGCTGGTGCAATTGGAAGTAATGCCCGGCGATCTTTAGGTGCATGTGTTGCAATCTTGCCACCATCAATAATTGTCGAAAGGCGCTGAGAGATATCGATGTAATCATCAAAACCTAAAATTGCATCAGCTTCTGGCAGCGCCGTTGCTAACTCATTTCCATAACGCTCTGCCATGCAACCAACTGCTACTACCGCTTTAGTTACGCCATTGCCCTTGAGTGAATGTGCCTCAAGTAATGCATCAACTGAATCTTTTTTAGCACTTTCAATAAAACCACAAGTATTAATTACTGCAATCTCAGCTAAAGCCGGATCAGAGACTAATTGCCAACCATCGGCGGCTAAGCGGCCTGCTAGCTCCTCTGAATCTGTCTCATTTCGGGCACAACCTAGTGTTACTAAAGCAACGGTTCGGGTTTTACTCTCTAGATTTGCCACAATCCGCTAAGTGTAGCGGGGTAATTTTATTTACTCTTGATTACTCTTTAACAGCACCAGTTGGGGTGTAATTAAAGCGAACTACCTCACCATAACCACCAGCTACGCCAAGATCAGATCCGTTTAATGTCACTTTTACTGCCGATGCATTTCCGATAGTCACATTTAATGACTGTGAATCGGTAAAGCTCTGTGTCTCACCAGATTTTATCTGACCATCAAATACTTGCTCACCCTTTGAGTTTTTAATTCCAATCCATGTTTTACCACCAACACCGGATAAAAGTAAATTTACGCCGGTGCTGGTTACTGGTGAAGCAGTTGATGACGGAGAAGCAGATTCACTAGGTGTTATTTCAACCTTATTACTTGTTGTTGATGCATTATTTAATGCAATGGTTACAACAAAACCAATTCCTAGAATACTTGCAGCAACTCCGGCCAAGGTACTGAACTTCATTACCTTCTTCTCTTTCGGACGATCTGCCACATTGTTGTCATAAAGTCGATCAATAATTTTGCGAGACTCTGTACCTTGCGCTGCTTCGATTTCAGCAACTAACAAATCCCCGTCAGCTTTAATTACGCGGGCAATTGATCTGATATGTCCACGGGCATAAGCAATGCCTCCGCAAACTTCAACTGAATTCTTTTCTAAATCTTCAATCACGCCAATACGAATATTTGTTTTTTTAGAAACTTGCTCAACTGTTAAGCCGGCAGCTTCACGTGCTGCGCGCAGTTGAGAAATTTCAGACAAGGGTTAACCCTTTCGGTAGGGGTGATAAGGGTCTAAGCGTAAGTCCGAAAGTGGGTATCACCCAATACTTTTTAGGTGAACTTAATGTATGACAGGCGTGAATTTGTCAGTTCACCCTAAGGATAACCCCTCAGAAACTATTCATGCCCCTGTAATTGCTCGAGCACATCTGGCATCTGTTCGGCAGTTATTAAAACCGTTCTGGCTTTAGAACCTTCAGTTGGTCCAACAATTCCACGGCTCTCCATTAAATCCATTAACCGCCCAGCCTTTGCAAAACCAATTCGAAGTTTTCGTTGCAACATTGATGTGGAGCCAAATTGCGTAGAGACTACTAATTGAATTGCTTGTAACAATAGATCCATATCATCGCCAATATCATTTTCAATCATCTTAGGTTTAATTGGCGCATTTAAATCAATTCGGTAAACCGGTTGCAACTGTCCTTTAACATGATTTACCACCGCTTCAATTTCGCGCTCTGAAATATAAGCTCCTTGAATACGTACTGCTTTACTTGCACCCATCGGTAAGAACAAACCATCGCCTTGACCAACTAATTTTTCAGCACCAGGTGTATCTAAAATAACTCTGGAGTCGGCAAGTGATGATGTGGCAAAAGATAATCGGGAAGGCACATTTGCTTTTATCAAACCAGTAACAATATCTACAGATGGTCGTTGTGTTGCAAGTACTAAGTGAATTCCGGCAGCACGAGCTAATTGCGTAATTCGAACAATGCTCTCTTCAACCTCACGCGCCGCCACCATCATTAAATCTGCAAGCTCATCAACAATTACTAATAAGTATGGATATGGCTCTAGGACTCGTTCACTTCCAGCAGGAGCGGTTAACTTGCCACTCTTTACCGCCTTATTGAAATCATCGATATGTCTAAAACCAAATGCAGATAGATCGTCATATCGCATATCCATCTCACGTACTACCCAAGATAAAACATCCGCTGCCTTCTTGGGGTTAGTGATAATTGGCGCAATTAAATGGGGCACGCCTTCATAATTTGTTAACTCAACTCGCTTTGGATCAATCATCACCATGCGCACTTCATCTGGCGTAGCGCGCATCAGAATTGAGATAATTAATGAGTTAATCATCGAAGATTTACCAGCACCAGTTGCACCTGCAACTAATAAGTGCGGCATCTTGGCTAAGTTGGCACATAAGAAGGCGCCCTCAACATCTTTACCAAGTGCAATCAACATCGGATGAGTGTCATTTCCCGAAACTGGTGAACGAAGCACATCACCCACCGCCACAATTTCGCGATCTGAGTTTGGAATTTCAATACCAACTGCAGATTTACCAGGAATAGGAGAAAGTATGCGAATCTCACCACTTGCTACGGCATATGCAATGTTTTTTGAAAGTGCACTAATCGCTTCAACCTTTACACCTTGGCCAAGCTCTACTTCATATCTTGTAACAGTTGGCCCGCGCATAAATCCAGATACTTGGGCATCAACTGAGAATTGATCAAAAACTTGTTTCAATGCAGCAACAACTGCTTCATTAGCTTTTGATTTTCCTTTAGAAGCAGGCCCTGCGCGCAACAAATCCATGCTGGGTAATTCATAAACGGTATCTGCTGTAAGTAATAATTGTTGTGGCCGCACAGCCTCACTTTTAATTGGCTTCACCGCTCTTGGGATTGCTTGCGTTACTGCATCAAAATCAGCTAGCTCCACTGAGTAATCAAGTTGCTCTGCCTCGTACTCGCCATCATCTTCATCTTCGAACTCAGCAACTAAATCCTTTACAAGTGGAGATTCAAATGGTGGGGTATCACTTACTTCAAACTCTTCAACTGCATTTGCCGCTCGCTTCTCTTTTACCTTGGCAATGCCGGCGCCACCAAGTGCAAATACTCGGGCGATATTGCTAAATAATTTACTTACTGGGGTTTTGGTAATAACAAGTAAGCCAAATAGGAAAATAATTAACAAAATAGGAACGGCCAAAATATTGGTAACAAGTGCAACTAATGGCTTAGAAACACCATATCCAATCCAGCCGCCGCCATGTCGCATTGCGGTTGCACCAGTTCCAGTTGAACCATTAAGTAGGTGCAAAAGCGCAGTAGTACTGATAACTAATAGCAATGTTCCAATAGTGATGCGACCAGTTTCATTTGATTCATCCGGTGCTTTAAATAATCGATAAGCAAAGTAAACAAAAATAAGTGGTGTTAGTAGCGCTAGTCGACCAACGCCACCATATAAAAATGAGTAGGTGGCATGACCGGCAAAATTATCTAAACCAAACCAAGTGCCAGCAGCTGCTATTAATGCCAAAATAAAAAGAAAGAATGCAATGCCATCTCGTTGGTGAGTTGGATCTAACTCTTGTGCTCCCCTAAAAACAAAACGAGTTGCACTACCTAAAGCTTTGGCAAGTAAACGCCACAATGAACCGATCGCAGAAAAAAGTGCGCGCACAAACCCGCTACCAGGATTGCTGCTTTTCTTACTGCGTGCTCTTCCACGTGATCTAGCCATTATGTGGCTAAGCCTATTGTCTAGACCTCAATAACTAGTGGAATGATCATTGGTTTTCGGCGATGTTCTTCGCCAACCCAACTACCAATTGTTCGACGAACTACTTGTGAAAGTTGATGTGTGCCATTGAAGCCACCGGCAACTGCTTTCGCTAATGCTTTTTCAATATCACCTTTTACATCATCAAATAATGTTTTATCTTCAGTAAATCCACGAGCATGAATATCTGGGCCGGCCACAATTTTTCCACTTTGCGAATCAATCGCAACGACAACTGAAATAAATCCTTCTTCGCCAAGAATTCGACGATCCTTTAATGATGATTCGGTAATTTCACCAACGGTTTGACCATCAACATAAATGTAACCACATGGCACAGAACCAGAGATGTCAGCATGGCCATCTGCCACATCAACTGTGATGCCATTTTCGGCAATTACAACATTGTGTTCTGCTAATCCAGATTGCATTGCAAGATCGGCATTTGCTCGCATATGTCGCCACTCACCATGTACGGGCAAAACATTTTTTGGCTTCACAACTTCATAGCAATGCAGTAATTCGCCAGCAGATGCATGTCCTGATACGTGCACTAATGCATTTCCTTTATGAACTACATGCGCACCAAATCTAGTTAATTCATTAATTACCCGATATACGGACTTTTCATTTCCGGGAATTAAAGAGGATGCCATCACCACGGTGTCGCCTTTGCCAACTCGGATTTCATGATCACCATTGGCAATTCGAGAAAGCGCGGCAAGTGGTTCACCTTGTGAACCAGTGCAAATCAAAACAATCTTGTCCCCGTAATTATCAATATCTTTGTAATCAACAACCAAGCCATTTGGCACCTTTAAGTAACCAAGATCCTCCGCTAACTTCATATTGCGCACCATGCTGCGGCCAACATATGCCACTTTGCGATTGGCAGCATTAGCAGCTGTTAATACTTGTTGAATTCGGTGTACATGGGATGCAAATGAGGTAACAACAACTCTTCTTGGAGTTTTGCTGATTGCCTCTTGCAGTGCTGGATAAATATCTTTTTCAGCAACGGTTAATCCTGGAACATCTGCATTGGTGGAATCAGTTAAAAACAGATCCACACCCTCTTTGCCAAGTCGAGCAAAGGTTTCTAAATCAGTAACCTTTTCATCAAGTGGCATCTTGTCCATCTTAAAATCACCAGTATGCAAAATAACGCCAGCAGGAGTTTTAATCGCTACCGCTAACGCATCCGGAATTGAGTGATTTACTTGTACAAACTCCAATGTAAATGGACCAACTCCTAAACTTTCACCAGCCTTTACAACATGAAGTGGTGCGGTAATTTTGCGCTCTTTTAATTTAGGTTCAACAAATGCCAATGTTAATTTTGAGCCAATAATTTTGATATCACTTCGCTCACGCAATAGATAAGGAAGTGCGCCAATATGATCTTCATGTCCGTGGGTTAAAAAGACCGCTTCAATATCATTCATGCGCTCTTTTATGTATGAAAAATCTGGCAAAATTAAATCAATGCCGGGTTGATCATCACCTGGAAATAAAACACCACAATCAACTATTAATAATTTGCCTTCATACTCAAAGACGGTCATGTTGCGACCGATCTCACCAAGACCACCTAGCGCAACGATGCGCAGAGTTTTCTTAGCTAATTTTGCAGGATATGGCAGACCGGGATGGGGATGATTCATTAAGTTACTTTAAGTTAACGCCGCCTGCTTGCAGATCCAACTTCAACTGCGCAATCTGCGCATCAGTTGCATCGACAAGTGGCAATCTTGTAAATCCGCCAGGTAATCCCATTAAGTTAAGGGCCGCCTTTGTCAGAATCGCACCTTGTGTGCGGAATGTGCCAGTAAATACTGGAAGTAATTTTTGATGAATCTCAAGTGCCTTATTGGCATCTGCGGCAAACCAGGCATTTAACATCGCCTTTAAATCTGCGCCAACAGTGTGACCACAAACTGAAACAAAACCAACAGCGCCAACTGAAAGCAGTGGTAAATTCAAAATATCATCACCGGAATAAACAGCAATGCCAGATCTCTTAATTACCCAAGAGGTGGCAGCCGGATTACCTTTGGCATCCTTAAGTGCTGCAATATTTTTATGTTCTGCTAATTTAACAATTGTGTCACTTTCAATTTCCACACCGGTACGTCCAGGAATGTCATACATCATCACTGGTAAATCTGTGGCATCTGCCATCGCTGTAAAGTGCGCAGCAATTCCGGCTTGCGGTGGTTTGTTGTAATAAGGAGTTACTACCAACAAGGCATCGGCGCCAGCTTTAGCAGCACGTTTTGCTTGTTCAACAGAGTGTGAAGTTTCATTATTTCCAGCACCTGCAACAATTTTTATTTTATCGCCAACAACGCCGCGAACCGCTTTAATTATTTGATCTTTTTCATCATCACTTGTAGTTGGTGCTTCACCAGTGGTGCCATTTACTGCAATGCCATCATGACCTGTTGCAACAAGATGTGCTGCAATCTTTTCTACACCTGCCCAATCAATCTCCCCTGATTTACTAAAGGGAGTAACCATGGCGGTAAGTAACCGACCAAATGGTGGAGTGATTTGCATGCGCTAAGGCTACCTTGTTTGCCGATCTCCTTACGGAGCGATTCGGCCAGATTTTTCAAATGCCCCGTATGTAATCGGCATTAACTTGGCAAACTCTGCTTCCATCTTCTCAGCCACCATCTCGATCTCACGTTGTGGGTATGACGGAAAGTGTGAACCTTCACGTGCTGTGCGAAGAGATAAAAAGTTCATTAACGCACGAGCATTCATCGTCACATACATCGATGAGTAAAGGGTTACTGGCAATACTGCGCGAGCTACTTCACGAGCAACACCTGCAGTTAACATCTTTTGATAATTTTCATAGGCAAGTGTGCAAGTCTCTTTAATTGCATCAACTGTCATTTGATACTGCTCGGTTGTGCCTTCAATAAATGAGTATGAGCCGGGCTTACCAACTTGAACTAATTTACGATCCTTACTTGGCACATAAAACACAGGACGAAGTTCACGATAGCGACCGCTCTCCTCGTTGTAGGAAGCGATGCGGTGGCGCATAAACTCACGGAAAACAAATATTGGTGCAGAGATAAAAAATGTCATGGATGTATGTTCAAAAGGTGAACCGTGACGTTCGCGAGCTAAGTAATTAATTAAACCTTCAGATTTAGCAGCATCTGCGCCAACATCTTCTAAGGATTTATCGCCAGCAGTTGAAACACGTGCTGCCCAAATTACATCGGCATCACTTGCGCTGGATTTAACTAATTCAACAGATACATCATCACGAAATTGGATTTGTTCACTCATGCCTGCGACCCTATCTTCGCTGATTGCCTAGAGCGTGGATTAAGATATCGGCGTGTCAATCACTCGCTACTTCAATCCTCGTAAAAATCAGGTTGATCGAACCGGTTTGAGTGTTGCCTTCACCGTTGGTTTATATGGCGCCGCCTTTGGCGCAGCTGGCGTAACCGCTGGATTCTCCGTTTTGCAAACCTGTCTTCTCTCGTTACTTCTTTTCTCTGGCGCATCCCAATTTGCTGTTGTCGGAATTATGGGCGCAGGTGGTGCAGCAATTAGCGCCATCGCTACCGCAACCTTACTTGGTTTTCGCAACGCACTTTATGGCCTGCAGATGGCACCGATTTTAAAAGTGAGTGGCATCAAAAGAGTTTTATCTGCTCAGATAACAATTGATGAATCAACTGCAGTTGCAACTTTGCAAGATAATGATGCAGATTGCAAACGCGGATTTTATGTAACTGGTATCGGTGTTTATGTCTTTTGGAATATCTTCACATTTCTTGGTGCACTAGGTGCCAGCGCAATTGGTAATCCATCAGTTTGGGGATTAGATGCAGCAGTGCCCGCAGCATTTTGCGGTTTAGTTTGGCCAAGATTAAAAAATAAAAAACAATTTGTTGTGTCGGCGGTAGCGATTCTTTGGGCGCTAACGCTAACCCCACTTACGCCAGCTGGAGTTCCAATCATTACTACCGTCTTACTTGCAGTTATCTTTGGGTGGAAAAAATGAGCCCAATCTGGATCGCAGTACTAGGTGCCAGCGCCACTGCATTTTTAAATAAATATATTGGTCACTCTGTACCAGAGCGTTGGTTAAATAAACCAAAAATTATGCGCATTAATACCTTGGTACCGATTGTGTTATTAAGTGCATTAGTTGGCGTGCAGACCTTTGCCCACAAAAAAGAGTTGGTGATAGATCAACGAGTTGCAGGTGTTGGTGTTGCCCTAGTGCTTCTTAAATTTAAAGCACCATTTCCAGTTGTTGTGATCGGCGCTGCAATTACCAGCGCCGCAATTTACAACTGGTTTTAAAGAACCTTAAGCTCTTCTAACTTTGCCTTAAGCGCAGCATCTGATGGCTCTGTTAAGTGTGTGCCATCTTCAAAAATAATAACGGGAATAGAACGTTGTCCGCCATTGATTTCAATTACCTTATCACTTGCTGAAACATCTGCTTCTACATCGATGTACTTGTATGAAACATTGTTTGCATCTAGAAACTTCTTAGAACGACGGCAATCACCACACCATTCAGCTCCGTACATCGTGATGTTACTCATTTACATTCCCTCCATATATTTCTCAAGACCAACTGTTAATCCTGGATGCTTTGCTACTTCTCGAACTCCAAGTAAAACTCCTGGCATAAAGCCTGCACGATTAATTGAATCATGTCGAATTGAAAGTGTTTCACCTGGGTCGCCAAAAATTACCTCTTGGTGAGCAACATACCCATGAGATCTAACCGAGTGAATTGGCACATCTCCAACAGTGGCGCCGCGGGCACCTGGCATAGCTGTCTTAGTGGCATCTGGCATGGCTGCTTTATTATTTTTCTTGCGCGCAGCGGTGATCATCTGCGCGGTGCGAACTGCAGTTCCAGATGGTGCATCAACTTTATTTGCATGATGAAGTTCAATAATTTCAACTGATTCAAAGTATTTGGCAGCTTTTTCAGAGAACTGCATCATCAAAACCGCGCCAAGTGCAAAATTAGGTGCAATTAATGCGCCTACCTTTGGATTTGCAGAAAGTAAATCTTTTAATTTAGCTAACTTGGCATCATCAAAACCTGTTGTGCCAACTACAACGTGGATGCCATTTGTGATTGCAAACTCTAAGTTTTTCATAACCGCATCCGGATGGGTGAAGTCAACAACTACTTGTGCGCCACTTTTTACTAATAGATCTAGTGAATCACCTAAATCTAATTCGGCAACAAGTTGTAAATCTTTAGCATCGCTAATTGCATCAACTGCTTCTGTGCCCATTCTGCCTTTGGCACCTAACACTGCAATCTTCATGCAATTAACCCTTCAAATTTTGCCTGGGATCTAAATGGTCCCACTACCGCAAGGGTAGGAGATGTCGGCAAGATTTGGCGAGCAATTTCCTTGATTTGATCTGGTGTTACATCTGCAATCTCGCGAAGAATCTGATCGAAGTTCATAATCTCGCCATATACCAACTCGCTTTTGCCAATTCTGGTCATGCGAGATCCGGTGTCCTCTTGGCTTAATACCAATGAACCAGAGACTGCGCCTTTAGCGCGAGTAATCTCTTCCTGAGTTAATCCTTTTTCAGCAACATCATGCAAAATATCTTGAATAATTTTTGTTGCTTCAATTGCTCGTTCTGGTTTACATCCCACATAAAAAGACATAACACCACTTCCCGCAAATTGTTGGCTGTAGGAATATGTTGAGTACGCCAATCCGCGTTTTTCGCGAATCTCTTGGAACAAACGTGATGACATGCCGCCACCAAGAGCTGAGGATAAAATACTTAGTGCAAAGCGACGCTTATCATTTCGAGCTACACCTTCGACGCCATAAACAATATGTGCTTGTTCGGTTTTACGATCTAGCAATGTAACCTCACCGCGACCTGGAACCTTTACTGAGCCAGATGTGCGGATTTCATAATCTGCCTTTGGTGTATCTAGAAAATTATCCTTACTTAAAGCACTCTCCACCATGCGCACAACATCTTTATGTTTCACATTTCCAGCAACGGCAACTACTAAATCTTGTGGGCGATAACGCTTGCGATAGTAATTAAATACCGTACTTCGTGACATCTCATTAATAGATTCAATGGTGCCCAGGATCGGCCGACCAAGTGGGGTATCCCCGTAATACTTCTCTAAAAATAAATCATGAATTAAATCGCTGGGATCATCATCGCGCATTGCGATTTCTTCCAAAACTACCTTGCGCTCTGCATCAACATCTTCTGGCTTAACAACGGATGAGGTAATTAAATCGCTGATCACATCTACGGCAAGTGGCAGATCCTTATCAATCACACGTGCATAAAAACAGGTGTACTCCTTAGAAGTAAATGCATTTGTTTCACCACCGACTGCTTCAATCGCAGATGAGATCTCCAGAGAGCTGCGAGTTTTAGTTCCTTTAAAAAGAAGGTGTTCTAGAAAATGAGAAGCTCCCGCAGTTGAAAGTGATTCATCGCGGGAGCCAACATTGACCCAAATACCAAAAGCGGCAGAGCGAACAGATCTTTCCTCTTCAGTGACAATTCGCAGGCCACTGGGCAGAACTGTTCTTGCCATTTACTTTTTTATTCAGCCTTCTCTTCTGGCAGATTTGCTGGAACTAATGAGTACTTACCCTTTGGATCAATCTCATTAATTACAACCTCTACCTTGTCGCCAACCTTCATAACCTCTTCTAGGTTTTCAATTCGCTTGCCACCATGCATCTTGCGGATTTGCGAGATGTGTAACAAGCCATCTTTACCAGGAGCTAGATTTACGAAAGCACCGAATGTAGCAAGTTTTACAACACTGCCATTGAACTTATCGCCAACTGAAAGTTGTACTGGATTTGCGATCGCATTAATTTGCGCCTTCGCAGCTTCAGCAGCAGATCCTTCAATTGCACCGATGTAGATAGTGCCATCATCTTCAATGGTGATATCTGCGCCAGTTTCATCTTGAATCTGATTAATCATCTTGCCCTTAGGCCCGATAACTGCACCAATCATGTCTACTGGAACCTTGATTGAAATAATTCGAGGTGCAAGTAATGACATTTCATCTGGTGTATCAATTGCTTGCTTCATTACATCAAGAATGGCAAGACGTGCTTCCTTTGCCTGAAGTAGTGCTGCAGCAAGAACTGATGCTGGAATTCCATCAAGCTTGGTATCTAATTGAAGTGCAGTAACAAACTCTTTTGTACCAGCAACTTTAAAGTCCATATCGCCAAATGCATCTTCTGCACCCAAGATATCGGTTAGTGCTACGTACTCAGTTTTGCCATCTACATCATCTGAAATTAGACCCATTGCAATACCTGCAACTGGTGCCTTAAGTGGCACGCCAGCGTTAAGTAATGACATGGTTGATGCACAAACAGATCCCATAGATGTTGATCCATTTGAACCTAGTGCTTCTGAAACCTGACGAATTGCATATGGGAACTCTTCACGTGTTGGAAGAACTGGAACCAATGCGCGCTCTGCAAGTGCACCATGACCGATTTCGCGGCGCTTAGGTGAACCAACTCGACCAGTCTCACCAACTGAATATGGTGGGAAGTTGTAGTTGTGCATGTAACGCTTATGGTTTTCTGGATTTAATGTATCCAATTGTTGTTCCATCTTAAGCATATTTAAAGTTGTGATACCTAATATCTGAGTCTCACCGCGTTCAAATATTGCAGAACCGTGAACGCGAGGAATTACCTCTACCTCAGCGGTTAATGCACGAATATCGCGAAGTCCACGACCATCAATACGGATCTTCTCGCGAAGAACACGTTGACGAACTAACTTCTTAGTTACTGAACGAAGTGCAGCACTGATTTCTTTAGTGCGCTCTGCAAAATCAGCTGATAATTTCTCAACTACTGCAGCATTAATTTCATCAAGTTTTGTTTCGCGCTCTTGCTTTCCAGCAATTGTTAGCGCCTTTGCAAGATCATCCTTTGCTGCCTTTTCAACAGCTGCATAAGCATCATCTTGATACTCAAGGAATACTGGAAATTCACCAGTTGGTTTAGCAGCAAGTTTGGCTAGTGCCATTTGTGCTTCACATAATGTGCGGATGAATGGCTTTGCAGCTTCTAATCCTTGGCCAACGATCTCTTCAGTTGGCACAGTTGCGCCACCCTTGATTAAATCAATGGTCTTAGATGTCGCTTCTGCTTCCACCATCATAATTGCAACATCATCGCCAGCAACGCGGCCAGCAACAACCATGTCAAAAACTGCTTTTTCTAAATCAGAGTGATTAGGGAAAGCAACCCATTGACCTTCAATTAAAGCAACACGTACGCCACCAATTGGACCACTAAATGGCAGGCCAGCTAATTGAGTTGACATTGATGCTGCATTAATCGCAATTACGTCATACATATGATCTGGGTTTAACGCCATCACAGTTACAACGATCTGTACCTCATTACGCAATCCCTTAATAAAGGATGGACGTAGTGGGCGATCGATTAAACGACAGGTAAGGATTGCATCTTCTGAAGGACGTCCTTCACGACGGAAGAATGAGCCAGGAATTTTTCCGGCTGCATACATGCGCTCTTCTACATCCACTGTTAGTGGGAAGAAATCAAATTGATCTTTTGGATTTTTTGAAGCAGTAGTAGCTGATAACAACATTGTTTCTTCATCTAGATAAACAGTTGCACAGCCAGCTGCTTGGCGAGCTGATTTTCCGGTTTCAAAGCGGATATTTGCTTTACCAAAT
>WLQA01000049.1 GCA_009698515.1 Actinomycetota bacterium | reverse complement strand
TGTAATCTTTTCCAGATCAACTCCGGCCAGTGCTAATTTTGCTAGGTTTGCTTTAGCATTTTGATAATTATCGGTGATTGTCTCACCTGCGAATACGCCAGTTGATCTGACTGCATTCAAAGTATTTTCAGGCATCGTATTAACGGTATTGGCAGCAATTAACTGCATTACATATCTAGTTGGATCATAGGCTGGATCTTTAACTCCAGTCGATGCCCAAAGCGGACGTTGTAGGTTCGCACCTTGTTTACTCAAACTTTGCCATAGCTGGCTATTGCTAAATTCGATGAATGATTGATAAGCCATAGTTGCATTAGCAATTGCAGCTGTACCGCGAAGAGGCGAATTTGCTTCAATTGTTTTATCAACTTCAGAGTCTATTCGGCTAATGAAAAATGAAGCCACTGAGTAAATCTCTTTCACATCCAATTTATTAATTAAGGCTTGGGTTACTCCATCTGCATATGCTTGTAGAACTTCACGATACCTCTGTACTGAAAAGATCAAGGTGACATTCACGCTGATGCCTCTTGCAATTAATTGCGTTATGGCAGGCAGGCCTTCTTTAGTTGCCGGTACTTTGATTAAAAGATTTGGTTTATTAATTTTCCGCCAAAGCTCAACGCCTTGATTAACTGTGGCCTTTGTATCGCGGGCAAATCTTGGATCTACTTCAATCGAAATCCGACCATCTTGATGACCAGTTTTTTCAAAAATTTCTTTGAACAAATCACATGCTTGGGAGACATCTGAGCAGGTTAATTCGGTAATTATTTCATCAACTGTTTGAACTTTCATTCTCTGTATATCTGAAACATATAGATCAGAGTTGCTAATCGCCGTATTGAAAATGCTGGGATTAGTTGTAACACCCACCACATTATCTTCTGTAATTAATTTCAGCAAGGATCCATCTGATAACCGTTTGCGAGATAGATCATCTAGCCAAACCGATGTTCCGGCTAATGAGATTTGGGAGAGAGGTGAACTCATTTTGAATTAGCAATACTTTGCTTGGCGGCGTTAACCACATTTTCAACGGTAAATCCAAACTCTTTAAAGAGAGTAGTGGCACTGGCCGATGCTCCAAAATGTTCAAGTGATACAGCAACACCATGATCACCAATGAACTTATACCAAGGCATAGCAATACCTGCCTCAATACTTACGCGCGCTTTAACACTTTTTGGTAATACCTTTTCTTTATAACTTTGATCCTGCTGTTCAAACCATTCCAAACATGGCGCACTTACTACCCGCGTTGCTATTCCTTGCGCTACTAACTCTGCCTGCGACTTCAATGCCAAGCTAACCTCGGAACCAGTTGCAATTAAAATTACATCAAAGTTATTTGCTGAATCATTGAGCACATATGCACCTTTACTCAAACCCTCCGCAGAATTGTTTTGGGTTCGATCGATTACTGGCAGATTTTGTCTTGATAATGCAAGCCCAACAGGTTGGGCGCGTGTGATTATCTCTCGCCAAGCAATCGATACTTCGTTGGCATCTGCAGGTCTAATTACTGCAAAATCTGGAATAGCTCTTAATGTCGCTAGATGCTCGACTGGTTGATGAGTTGGACCATCTTCACCTAAACCAATTGAGTCATGACTCCAAACATAAGTGATCGGCAATTTCATAATTGCAGAAAGTCTTACTGCGCCTCTCATGTAATCGCTGAAAACGAGAAAAGTTCCAGCGAAAGGTTTTGCTAAACCATGGAGTGCAATGCCATTTAAAATTGCGCCCATCGCATGTTCGCGAATACCAAAATGAATTATTCGGCCATGCGGATGTGCATTCTTCATTTGAGAAGTTGCAGGTAGAAATGAATTTCCACCCTCGATTGTTGTGTTATTGCTGCCTGCTAAATCTGCGGATCCACCCCAAAATTCTGGTAGCGCTTTAGCAATCTCTTGTATTACCTTGCCAGATGCAGCGCGAGTTGCGATCTCTTTTTCAGTTGAAAAAACAGGAAGATTCTTAGCCCAATTTGCTGGTAGTTCATGATTAATCAATCTTCGTAGCAACTCGGCTTTGTCATTGTTGGCACTTTGCCATTCACTAAATTTGACCTGCCAGGTTTGATAATTTTTAGCTCCACGCTCTTTAATTTTTCTGGCATGATCTAATACTTCTGCTGGGACTACAAAGCTTTCATCGGGATTTAATCCTAGAACTTTCTTGGTAGCACTTACCTCATCTGCACCAAGTGCTGATCCATGAGATTCCGCAGTGCCTTGCGCAGAAGGTGCCGGCCAAGCAATTACTGAATGCAATCTGATCAAAACTGGTTTGTCTTTTTCTAACAGCGCCTTTTCCATGATCTGTTCGAGCTTCTCGCGATCAACATCACCATTATGTTTTGCACTTACTTCAAAAACTTCCCAGCCATAAGATTTATATCGGGCGCTGACATCCTCATCAAAAGCAACATGGGTATCGCCTTCAATAGAGATTCGATTATCATCATAAATAACCTTTAAGTTTCCTAATTGTTGAGTACCAGCCAAGGAAGAAGCTTCAGCGCTGACACCTTCTTGCAAATCACCATCTGAACAAATAACCCAAATATTATGGTCAAATAAATCTGTTTTATTATCTGGATCCAGTAACCCTTTTTCATAACGTGAAGCCATTGCCATACCTACAGCATTTGCAACTCCTTGACCCAAAGGTCCGGTAGTGGTTTCAACTCCTAGTGTGTGGCCATACTCAGGATGACCGGGAGTGAGGGCGTTATGCGTTCGAAATGATTTCAAATCATCAAGTTCAACTCCATAACCGGACAAAAATAATTGAATATACAAAGTTAAAGAGGAGTGACCGCAAGAGAGAATAAATCTATCGCGGGCGATCCAATCCGGATGCGAAGGATCATGTTTAAGTATTCGTTGAAAGAGTGTGTAAGCAACTGGCGCAAGTGACATTGCAGTTCCTGGATGACCATTGCCAACCTTTTGCACTGCATCCATCGCCAATGCCCGGGAAGTTGTTACCGCCTGATCATCAAGTGCGCTCCATGGTTGCATTATTTTTTAACCCTTCCTGGAAATAAATCAATATTTGAAACTTTAAAAAGAGTCCAAGCACTTATCCAAACGATAGTTGAACCAAGCAAGTGCAGACCTACCGCTAATTCAGGTAATCCGGTGAAATATTGAAAGTATCCAATTAAGCCTTGAATTAAGATTGCGAGTATAAAAAATTTATTTCTTGCATAAAGAATTCCTTTAGTTTCACGAGATAAAATCCAAACAACGCCAGTTATTGCAACCAAGGCGATAACTAAATCGGCGTGAAACCAGGAAACTATTTGCGGGTTAAAGCCAAATCTCTTTGCTTTTTCATCTCCAGCATGTGGTCCGCTGCCAGTTACGATTGTGCCAATAATTAAAACTGCAATCGTAAGTATGAGTTGTAATCTAATCAAAGCTGTGAGCGGGTACTTAACTTCTGCAAGATTTATTCCTATTATGTGAAAGCGAAGTGATAACGCCCCAGCGACCAAAGCGATAGAAAGTAAGTAATGTCCAGCAACTGGAATTGGATTTAAATCTGTTAAAACTGTTATGCCACCTAGAATTGCTTGACCAAATATTCCTAAGAGTTGAAGCAATGCAAGTAAACGCACTTTTTGATTTTTAATCTGATCCTTAGTTAATTTAAAGGTGAGAACTAATGCGGCTAATGCTGTAAAGAAAAGGAGAAATGTTAATAATCGGTTTCCAAATTCAATCCAAGCGTGAAGCTGGCCTTCGGCTTGATGGGGAACTGGTGTGTAAGAGCCAGGGGTACATTGCGGCCAAGTTGGGCAACCAAGGCCGGAGCCGGTTAACCGAACCGCCCCACCAGTAACAATTAAGGATGCCTGTAGAAATACCAACAGAGTGAAGATTCGACCCTTTATTGATTTACGGTCAACCATCATGTTTTAAGCCTATTAGGTCAAGCGGCTTCATCTGATTATTTAAATAGGCTGAGTTGGGCAACCTCACACAGAACATATGGGCTAAAAGTGGCGCATATAGCGGAATTACGCAACACTTATGTTGTGAAAAAGAATGAGCCGGATAAGACGCGAGATCAGGTGGCTCGAACCATCCTAGAAAGCGGCCCCGCTACAGCGGTGGATTTAGCCAAGAGATTGAAGATAACTCCTGCTGGCATTCGTCGTCATCTTGATTCATTAATCGTTGAAGGAGTTTTAACCGCAAGAGATCCTTATCAAAGCGCGGTAACTAGGGGCCGAGGTCGGCCATCCAAAGTATTTGTAATGACAGATGAAGGTCGAGAAAAATTTGAACATTCCTATGATGATTTGGCCGTTGCAGCATTGAAATTTATGAGTTCTAAAAATGGCGCTCATCTTGTAAATGAGTTTGCAAATGTTAGAGCAGCTGAAATAGAGCGAAAAGCCGAAACAATTAAAAGTTCCAACAAAGGTATTTCCGAAAAAAGTAAAGCTTTAGCTAAATTATTAAGTGTTGAAGGATTTGCTGCCACATCTGGCAAAAAGGGCATGGGTGAAGAAATCTGCCAACACCATTGTCCAATCGCACACGTTGCATCTGAGTTTCCGGAACTTTGTGAAGCTGAGACCGCCGCTTTTTCAAGAGTATTAGGTACACATGTACAACGCTTGGCGACGATTGCCCACGGCGATGGAGTTTGCACCACCTTTATTCCAGCAACTACCCAAACTAAAAAACGAGAGCGAGCAAACGCATGAGCCAAATAGCCCACCCAGAATTAGAAGGTATTGGCAAGTATGAGTACGGCTGGTCAGATAAAACTGATGCTGGCTCAAATAGCCGTCGTGGTTTAAATGAAGAGGTTGTGCGAGATATCTCGGCAAAGAAGAGTGAACCGCAATGGATGCTAGATCTACGTCTAAAAGGTTTATCGCTATTTGAAAAGAAACCAATGCCATCATGGGGTTCAGATTTGTCAGGAATTTTCTTTGACACCATTAAATACTTTGTGCGCTCTACTGAAAAGCAAGCCAATACTTGGGAAGATCTGCCAGATGATATTAAAAATACATATGACCGATTAGGAATTCCAGAAGCGGAAAAAAAGCGATTAGTTTCAGGAGTTGCTGCTCAATATGAATCAGAGGTTGTTTATCACTCAATCCGTGAAGATTTAGAAAAACAGGGTGTTTTGTTTTTAGATACAGATACCGCACTTCGTGAACATGAGGAGCTCTTCCGCGAGTATTTTGGAACTGTTATTCCAGTCGGAGACAATAAGTTTGCGGCATTGAATACATCAGTTTGGTCTGGTGGCTCATTTATTTACGTACCGAAAGGTGTGAAAGTAGATATTCCATTACAAGCATATTTCCGTATCAATACTGAAAACATGGGTCAGTTCGAGAGAACTTTGATTATTGCTGATGAAGATTCATACATTCATTATGTTGAGGGATGTACTGCGCCAATCTACTCATCAGATTCTTTGCATTCAGCTGTAGTTGAAATCATTGTTAAAAAGAATGCTCGCGTTCGTTATACAACTATTCAAAATTGGTCGAACAATGTTTATAACTTAGTGACTAAGCGTGCTACTTGTGCAGAAGGTGCCACTATGGAGTGGATCGATGGAAATATTGGATCTAAAGTAACCATGAAGTATCCAGCTGTTATGTTGATGGGTCCACATGCAAAAGGAGAAACTCTTTCTATTGCTTTTGCTGGTGAAGGTCAACATCAAGATTCTGGTGCAAAAATGGTGCACGCTGCTCCTTACACATCATCAACAATCATTTCTAAATCTGTCGCAAGAGGTGGCGGCCGTACTTCTTATCGTGGATTAGTACAAGTTCAAGAAGGTGCACATCATTCAAAGAGCACTGTTAAATGTGATGCGCTATTGGT
>WLQA01000048.1 GCA_009698515.1 Actinomycetota bacterium | reverse complement strand
TTGATTTTAATTCACGTACTGAACCAGGTGCTTCTGGGTACTCGATTGCTAACTTATCTTTATCGCCACTAACACCCAAGTTGTGAATTCGACGAGCGGGACTTAAAACGGTTTTTTCTGCAGTTGGAATTAGATCCTCATAAGCTTTGGATGTTGATGAAATAGCTTTACCAACTGCAACAATTTTGCTGTGCAGCAATGTGATATTTTTTAAGAAGGTACCTGCAACTTTTTGGATCTCATCAGCATTTTCGGCAAGTTTGTTTCGGGAAAAAATATTTCCGATGGTACGAAGCAATGCCATCATGGAGGTAGGTGTTGCAACAGTTACATTTAATTTAAAAGCCTTTTCCAGGAAGTTTGGATCCATTCGTAGCGCCTCGGAAAGAAGTGTTTCAAAAGGTACAAATAAGATTACAAAATCAGGTGAGCCTTGTGATTTGTGGTAGCCGCGCTTTGCAAGTGCCTCAACATGCTTTAACAAATCCTTTGTATGTAATTGTAAAAACTCATCTCTTTCACTTTGTACCTCTGTGCCAAAGGCTTCTAGGAAGCGATCAAAGGGAAACTTTGAGTCTATAAATATTGTTGAGCCACCAGGCATCTTTACCGTGATATCTGGAATTCCAGATGAGTCAGAATCTGTTGTTGATTTTTGTCTTGCATATTCATGGCCTTCGCGAAGACCGGCGCCTTGCAACAATAATTCAAGTTGCGCTTCACCAAATTTGCCACGAGTTTGGCTGCTGGAGAGTGCACCAGCAATTTTCTTAGTTTCATCAAAGATGGATTCAGATGCCCGGCGCATCTCATTGATTGTGGTCTCGAGCTTTGCTTCAGCCTCGGTACGAATGCGATTTGCTTCATTTGATTGTTGCGAAAGTTTTTGAACCGTCTCTTTCATTGCTGTTAATTCAGCGGTTAATTTAATTGAGTTTTCAGTTTTGCCACGCTCTGCTTCTAGTTGGGCTTTGTAATCTGCAAGTAGCGCTGAATCTGCACCGCCATTATTTTTATTTTTTGAAATTAAATTACCGATGATAAAACCAAGAGCTAAGCCAATTAATAAGGCGATTACTGTAATTAATGAGCCGGACATGCGCCTATCTTGGCAGTATCAACTGACAAAACCGCTGAAATTCTTAAATCAACCCGAAATGATCTAGGCTCTACCCCTCGTGAGCCTTTCAATCGGAATTGTCGGACTGCCAAATGTGGGTAAATCCACCCTTTTTAACGCATTAACTAAAAACAATGTCTTGGCCGCTAATTATCCATTCGCCACAATTGAACCCAATGTTGGAGTTGTTGGCGTTCCAGATGCCCGCTTAGCTAAATTAGCTGAAATTTTCGGTTCCGAGAAAATTCTGCCAGCGGTAGTTTCCTTTGTTGATATCGCCGGAATTGTTAAAGGCGCATCTGAAGGTGCTGGCTTGGGAAATAAGTTTTTATCTAACATCCGTGAAACCGATGCAATCTGCCAAGTAATTCGCGTATTTAAAGATGGCGATGTTGTGCATGTTGATGGCAATGTTGATCCAAAAAAAGATATGGAAACTATTAATACAGAACTTTGTCTTGCCGATTTACAAACTTTAGAAAAGGCAATTCCTCGTCTGGAAAAAGAGGTAAGAACTGTTAAGGAAAAGGTGCCGGTGTTGGCTGCGGCAAAGCAAGCCCAAGAGATTTTAAATCAAGGCCAATTATTGCGTGGCACAAAGGTAGAGTTAGAAGCAATTGCAGAGCTGCAACTATTAACTGCCAAACCATTTTTATATGTATTTAATGTTGATGCCGCAGAATTGGCAGATAACAGTTTGCGCACCGAATTAGCAGCATTGGTAAAACCTGCTGAAGCAATTTTCCTTGATGCAAAAACAGAGGCGGAATTAGCTGATTTAGATGAAGCAGATGCGCTGGAATTGTTGAAATCAATCGGATTAGAAGAGCCAGGTCTTACTACATTAGCAAGAGTTGGATTTAATACATTAGGATTACAGACATATCTCACCGCTGGGCCAAAAGAGGCCAGAGCGTGGACGATTCATAAAGGTGATACCGCCCCAGCAGCAGCTGGTGTAATTCACACAGATTTTCAAAAAGGATTTATCAAAGCAGAAATTGTTGCATTTGATGATTTAGTTTCTGCCGGATCAATGGTGCAAGCCCGCGCCAATGGCAAGGTGCGAATGGAAGGCAAAGATTACGTAATGGCCGACGGAGATGTAGTGGAGTTCAGATTCAATGTCTAATAAACACGTTTCAAAGAAGCAACCACATTTAGAAGGATTAGAATTAAAAAAGCGCGATAACTTACGTAACGTTGCAATCATTGCGCACGTAGATCATGGCAAGACAACTCTTGTAGATGCCATGTTGTGGCAATCAGGTGCATTTGCTGCTCACAAAAAGCAGGATGAAGGCACAGATCGCATGATGGATTCAATGGATCTAGAACGCGAAAAGGGAATCACAATTCTTGCTAAAAATACTGCGGTAAAACGTGGTGACACAATTGTTAACATTATTGATACACCAGGCCACGCAGATTTTGGTGGCGAGGTTGAACGCGGACTTGAAATGGTCGATGGCGTTATTTTGTTAGTTGATGCTTCTGAAGGTCCACTTCCACAAACACGTTTCGTACTTCGTAAAGCATTACAAAAAAATCTACCGGTAATTTTGTTAATTAATAAGGTAGATCGTCCTGATGCGCGTATTGCAGAGGTTGTTGACGAGGCTTACGGATTATTCCTTGACTTAGATGCAAATGAAGAACAAATTGAATTCCCAATTGTTTATGCATCAGCTAAAGCCGGACGTGCTTCAAAAAATCGACCAGCAGATGGTGGCATGCCAGATAAAGAAAATCTTGATGAATTATTTGAAACTATTTTCTCTGCAATTCCAGCACCTACTTATCATGAGGGTGCACCACTGCAAGCACACGTAACAAACCTTGACTCCTCTCCATTCCTTGGCCGACTTGCACTATGTCGCGTTCGTGAAGGTGTTATTAAGAAAGGTCAATCAGTTACCTGGATTAAAACTGATGGCACAACTGAACGCGTAAAGATCTCAGAATTATTAATTACCGAAGCGCTAGAGCGCGTACCAGCACTTGAAGCTCATCCCGGCGACATCATCGCGGTAGCTGGAATTGAAACAATTACATTAGGTGAAACACTTGCTGATCTGGAAAATGCGCACGCACTTCCATTAATCACAGTTGATGAGCCAAGTATTTCTATGACAATTGGTATTAACACATCTCCACTGGCTGGTAAGAGTGGAAATAAATTAACTGCTCGCCAAGTTAAAAACCGTTTGGATGCAGAATTAGTAGGAAATGTTTCACTTCGTGTATTAAATACTGAACGCCCCGATACCTGGGAGGTTCAAGGTCGCGGTGAATTACAACTTGCCGTATTAGTTGAAATTATGAAGCGCGAAGGTTTTGAATTAACAGTTGGAAAGCCACAAGTTGTAACCAAAATGGTTGATGGAAAATTACATGAACCGATGGAGCGTTTATCTATTGATGCACCTGAAGATTATTTAGGTGTAATCACCCAATTGATGGCGCTGCGCAAAGGCCGCATGGAACAAATGGTTAACCACGGAGCCGGATGGATTCGCTTGGATTACCGCGTGCCATCTCGAGGTTTAATTGGATTTAGAACTGAGTTCTTAACAGAAACTCGCGGAACAGGTTTGTTGCACCATGTATTTGATGGATATGAAGCATGGCATGGTGAATTACGTACGCGTTCAACTGGTTCATTGGTTTCAGATCGCATTGGCACTGTAACAAGTTACGCACTTTATGGAACTCAAGATCGCGGATCAATATTTGTTGAACCAGGCGATGAGGTTTATGAAGGAATGGTTATTGGTGAAAATTCACGTGCAGAAGATATGGATGTTAACTGTGTACGTGAAAAGAAATTAACAAATATGCGTGCATCAGGAACTGATGAAGCAGAGCGTTTAATTCCAGCTAAGAAATTAAATATGGAAGGCGCCCTTGAATTTTGTCGCGAAGATGAATGCGTTGAAGTAACTCCTGCGGTTGTTCGAATCCGTAAGGTTATTTTGGATGGTTCAACACGTGCCCGCTTAACTTCAAAAAATAAGCGAGCTAACGAGAACGTTTAAAGGTATTTTGCTGGTTAAGTACGAGTTTGTCGGTACTCACCAGTTAAATTAGGGCGTGGCCACACTTCCAACAATTAAACCAAAATCAGTAAAACTGAATTTGGTGCGTTCGGTTGTAAATTCTGCTGCGAAAATTGAATTTACCGAAAAACAGAAACAAGTAATCAACCACAAAGCATCACCATTATTGGTAACTGGTTGCGCTGGATCAGGTAAAACTCAAACTTTAATTGCTGCGATTTCAAAACGAATTGATGAAGGTTGCGACCCAAATACTATTTTGGCAATAACTTATGGTCGCGAAAGTGCCAGCAAATTACGAGATTTAATCGCAACAGCAAATCCACAGCGGCATGTGGTTAATGAACCAATTGCTCGCACATTTCACTCCATTGCTTTTTTAATATTAAATGACAAAGAGTTTATGACTGGTGAAGATAATGAGAAGCAATACATATTGCTCTCCGGTGCCGAACAAGATGCCGAGATTCGCCAATTACTTCTAGTAGATGCGGAAAAAGAAAAAACCAATCCCGGTTCAACTGATTGGCCACCAGAGCTAGTTGCTGCGCTGCCCACTCGCGGTTTTGCTAAAGAGCTACGTGATTTCATTGGTCGAGCAACAGAGCGCGGTTCATCACCGGATGAATTAATTAAATATGCAGATAAGTATGGACAAAAGTATTGGCCAGCCATTTGTAAATTCTGGAGTCGCTATCAAGGCGCGGTGGCACTTCGCAATGCCACAACTACTCATTCACTAAATCGAATTGATCCAAGTGAAATCATTATTGCGGCCAGTGAAAAGTTAGAGAAGAATCCAAAGTTACAAGATAAGTACCAGAAATTATTTCCCACTATTTACGTTGATGAGTTTCAAGAATCTGACCGAGGCCAGCGCAAGTTATTGCAATTATTAAGTGGTCCAGATTTAATAATTTTTGCCGATCCACAATCTGCAGTTGGCAGATTCCGTGGCGCAGATCCAGAAAATCTCTTTGCTGACTTAGAAAAAATTGGAATTGTTAATCAAATTGAGTTAGATCAAAGCTTCAGGAAAATTACCCAAACTGATGTTGCTAAATTAAGCAGCGCATCGGAGGAGGCTAATTACATTGCCCACCAATTTAGAAGTGCTCATTTAAAAGAGGGCGTCGCTTGGTCACAGATGGCGGTAATTTTGCGATCACCTGGCGCGCAGGTAAGTGCACTGCAAAGAGCATTTGCGATAAATAATGTTCCGGTTGAAATAGATGCACTGGCACTTTCACTTGCAGATAATCCAGCGATAAAACCAATTTTAACTATCGCCCAAATTGCGCTGAAACAGATCTCATTAACTCCCGCAAATTGGCAGGAGATTGAAGAGTTATTGCACTCACCATTTGCAGGAGCAGATGCAATATCAATTAGACAGATGCGCATTGCATTATCAAAAGCGGAAAAATTAAATCAAAGTGTGGATGCCAAAACATCTACTGAATTGATTTTGGATGCATTGACCTCGCCAAGTATCTCTATTCCGTGGGATCAGGCAGCACCACTTTAGCGGTTAAATGATTTAATTTCAGTTGCCACTAAATCATTAAAAAATAAGGGTGATATCTCTGATCTGCTGTGGGCAATCTGGAGTAATGCCACAAATTATGAAGGAGAGTTACTATCTCAAAGCTGGCGAAGTGCAGCACTTTCTGGCGGAACATCTGGTGCTATTGCGGATGCAAATTTGGATGCGGTAATTCAATTATTTGAAGTAGCCCGAAGATTTACCGAACGTATGCCGGGGGCAAAACCTGCCTTATTTATTAATCAATTACTTGGCGAAAAAATATTAAGTGATGCGATTGCAGCAACTGCCCAGCGCAATGAGGTTGTAAAGGTTTTAACTGTGCACAGTGCCAAGGGCCAGGAGTGGCAATTTGTAGCACTTGCCGGAATGCAAGAAGGAGTTTGGCCAAATTTAAAACAACGTGGCTCGCTTTTGGGAAGTGAACGGCTAGTTGAAATCTTCAGGCATGGCATAAGTAATCCACAACAACTAGATGCAATTTCAGCAAGTGGTTTATTAGAGGATGAGGCCAGATTAC